>JANYHY010000334.1 GCA_025362165.1 Myxococcales bacterium
GCCAGGAGGGCTACTCGGTGGAGGCGATCTCGAAGGCGCTTCCGGAAGAGGAGCTGCGCAAGAAGGTCGCGGAAGCGCACGTCCTCGGGATCCGCAGCAAGACCCAGGTCACTCCCGCAGTGCTGGAGGCAGGCACACGCCTCCTGTCGGTAGGTGCATTCTGCATCGGTACGAACCAGGTCGCGCTGGACGCAGCGAACGGGCGCGGCGTCCCCGTCTTCAACGCGCCGTTCTCCAACACGCGCAGCGTCGCGGAGCTGATCATCGCCGAGATCGTCGCGCTCTCCAGGCAGCTCGGCGATCGCTCGAGAGAGGTGCACGAGGGCAAGTGGCGCAAGGTGAGCGCAGGCTGCTTCGAGGTGCGCGGCAAGACGCTCGGCATCGTGGGCTACGGCCACATCGGCTCGCAGGTGGGTGTGCTCGCGGAGGCCATGGGGCTGCGCGTGGTGTTCTTCGACATCGCGACCAAGCTCCCGATGGGAAACAACCGCTCGCTCTCTTCGCTCGCGGAGCTGCTCGCGATCAGCGACTTCATCACGCTGCACGTGCCCGCCACATCCGAGACCGCTCGCATGATCGGCGCGGCCGAGCTCTCGCTCATGAAGCCAGGGGGTTACCTCTTGAACGCGAGCCGCGGCACCGTGGTCGACGTGAGCGCGCTCGCCGAAGCGATCCAATCGGGTCATGTCGCAGGGGCCGCGGTGGACGTGTATCCAGAAGAGCCCGAGGGCGCGAGCGATGAGTTCATCTCGCCGCTGCGTGGCTTGCCCAACGTGATCCTCACGCCTCACATCGGCGGGTCCACGGAGGAGGCGCAAGAGATGATCGGACGTGAGGTCGCCTCTAGCCTGGTCAAGCTCGTGACGGCCGGCACGACGACTTCGTCCGTGAACTTCCCCATCGTCGAGAACCCCGTGATCAAGGGCATGTTGCGCGTGCTCAACGTGCACAAGAACGTGCCTGGCGTGCTTGGCGACGTGAACCGCATCGTCAGCGCGCGCGGTGGCAACATCCGCGGGCAAGTGCTCGCGACGGACTCGAGCATCGGATATCTCGTCATGGATCTCGAGCTACCTCCGAACGGTCAAGGCGACGCCGTCGCGCACGCGGTCGCAGACGACATCGCCAAGCTCAAGACCAACATCCGAACGCGAACGGTTTTTGAAACTTGACGAACACCGAGAGCACCGAAAGCATGTCGCCATGACGGAGGTGAAGACTTTCGTAGGCGGCGGTGGCCTAGCGAAGCGAACACGCGCTGTGCTCACCGCGCTCTCGGGCGCCGAGGCGGGTCGCGTGCTGCCGCTCTCGCTCACCTCGCAAGTGTCGTTCGGGCGCGATGAAAGCTGCAGCTACTCATTCGCGGACGGCAGCCTCTCTCGCGTGCACGCGCTGGTCGTCTTCGTCGCAGGCGAGTACATGCTCAAGGACGAGGGCTCGACGAACGGCTCGTTCATCGATGATCATCGCGTCGCCAAGGTGGGGCGAATGCACGACGGCTGCCGGGTGCAGCTCGGCAACTCTCTGTCGTTCCGCTTCTCGTTGGTGACCGAGGAAGAAGAGCAGGCGCTGCGCCGCGTCTACGAAGCCGCGATGACCGACGGCCTCACGGGGCTGTTCAACCGCAAACACACGGACGAGCGCCTCGGCGCAGAGCTGGCGTTCGCGCTGCGCCACGGGTCACCGCTCTCGGTGGTCCTGGTCGACGTGGACTTCTTCAAGCGCGTCAACGACACGCACGGTCACCCCGCGGGCGACGCAGTGCTGCGCGCGGTCTCACGCACGATGGCTCAACAGCTCCGCGCAGAAGACGTGCTCGGCCGCTACGGGGGCGAAGAGTTCTTGGTCGTGGCGCGCGGCACCGCGAAGGAGGAAGCGCTCAGGATCGCCGAGCGCCTCCGCGCGAGCGTCGCCGCGAGCCCGATCGCGTTCGAGCAGATCGTCATCCAGGTGACCGCGAGCTTCGGCGTCTCGTCGATCGCGTGCTGCGCGGCTCCAGCGACCCGCGAGGCGCTGGTCAAGCTCGCAGACGAGCGCCTCTATCGCGCAAAGGACACCGGCCGGAACCGAGTCGTGGGCACCTGACGTGCGCGGGCCGATCTTTTTTTTCGCGCTCGTGATCGGCGCTGTCTGGGCGTGCTCGAGCAAACCAAACTATCCCAAGTGCACGCGCGACCAAGACTGCGCCGTGCTGGGCAAGCACGACTACTGCGTCGTTGGCGCGTGCGTGTATTGCCGCACGACGATCGACTGCGGTGATCGCGAGATGTGCCGCGCGGGTGCGTGCTCGCTCGATCCAGATCTGCAACCGAAGGACGGCGGCGATGACGCGCAGCCGGACGCGCCCGAGGTCGTGGATGAGCCGGTCGTGCCTTCACGGCGGCGCGGCATCATTCGCCTAGAAGAGATGGAGTAGCGGTCGAAAGCATTGGAGCTGCGCGTGTCGCTCGGGTACTTAGCGCCCGATGAGCACGCGCGTCGGGATCGTCGGAGCGGGAGGCTACTCGGGCGCGACGCTCGCTCGCCTCATCACGGCGCACCCGCGCTGCAAGCTCGCGTTCTTGACGAGCGATCGCCAGGTCTCGGAGCGCGCTGTCGATCGGCTCGGCGGCTTCTTCGATCCGTCGCTCACGTTCTCCGCCAACGACATGGCGATGGAGCTGGCGCCCAAGGCGGACGTGATCTTCCTCGCGACGAGCGCGGACGTGTCGGCGACCCTGGGGCCACAGCTCGCAAGCCTCGGCAAGCTCACGATCGATCTCTCCGGTGCGTTCCGGCTGACGAGCGCGGAGTACCCCGAGTGGTATGGCTTCACGCATCCAGCGCCCGATCGCTTGGAGACTGCATTTTACGGCCTCCCAGAGGTGTTCGGCGCTCCGCCCGAGGACTCCACGCTCATCTCGAACCCTGGCTGCTACGCGACCGCGGCCATCCTCGCGCTCGCTCCAGTGCTCGCCGAAGATCTCGTCGATGCGACGGGAGTCGTCGTGGACGGCAAGAGCGGAGCGAGCGGCGCAGGACGCCAGAGCAAGGAGCCGTACTCCTTCGTGGAGGTGAACGAAGACGTGCGCGCGTACAAGCCGCTCGCGCATCAGCACACGCCGGAGATGCTCCGCGCGTTGGGTAGGCGCGCCAAGATCGCGCCGACGAGCTTCGCGTTCGTGCCGCACCTGCTGCCTGTCTCGCGGGGTCTCCTCGTCACGTGCTACGCGCGCACCCGACCTGGTGTGGACTCGGCGCGACTCGAACAGTGCCTGAGAGCTGCATACGGTGAGACCGCGTTCGTGCGCGTGACCAACCCGGCGAGCGCGACTCTCCACGCTGCCGTGGGCACCAACTTCGCGTATGTGGGTGCAGCGGCGCGAGATGGGATGGCGGTGATTGTCTGTTCGATCGACAACCTGCTGAAGGGCGCGGCCGGGCAAGCTGTCCAGAACATGAACCTCGCGCTCGGCTTGGATGAGACGCTCGCGCTCGCGTCTCTCTCTCGCTCGTCGCCGTGACGCTATAGAGTGGTGGGAGAGGTCATGGAGAACGTCCCGCGAGGATTTCGTTACGCTGGCATCAACGCTGGGATCAAGGCCGTTCGCAAGGACATGGCTCTCGTGCTCGCAGACGTGCCGTGCGTCGCAGCCGGCTGTTTTACGGTGAATCGCGCGCGCGCCGCTCCCGTCAACGACGCGGCCTCGCGCCTCCCTGCGGACGGCATACGCGCCATCGTCGCCAACAGCGGCAACGCGAACGCGCTGACGGGTCCTCTTGGAGAAGAAGACGTGCGCGGCATCCACGCGGCGTTCGCAGAGGTCTTGGAGATCCCCGCGGACAGCGTGCTGAGCGCGTCCACCGGAGTCATCGGCGTTCGCCTACCCGTGCAAAAGCTCAAGGACGCCGCGCCCAGACTGAAGGCTGCGCTGGTGCTTGCGGTGGAGGGCGCCGCTGAAGCCATCATGACGACGGACACGCGCGTGAAGATCGCGCGCCGCACGTTTCGCTTGCAGAACAAAGAGGTGCGCATCGCGGCGTTCGCCAAGGGGTCCGGCATGATCGCGCCGCAGATGGCGACGATGCTCGCCTTCATCACGACCGATCTCGTCATCGACAAGCACGCGCTGCAGAAGGCCCTCGCGACCGCCGTAGAGGAGAGCTTCAACAACCTCACGGTGGACGGCGACATGAGCACCAACGACGCGGTGTTCGCGCTCGCGAGCGGGCTCGCCAAGAACGACTGCGTGATGGAAGGCGACGCGAACTTCGCGAAGGTGGAGACTACGCTCACGTCTCTGTGCACCGAGCTCGCGCGCGCGATCGCCGAGGATGGCGAAGGCGCGACGAAGCTCGTCACCGTCAAGGTCAGCGGCGCACCGACGAACGCGATCGCGAGAGACCTCAGCAAATCGATCGCGGGTAGCTCCCTCGTGAAGGCGGCTATTTTCGGGGCTGATCCGAACTGGGGCCGCGTGCTGTCGACCGTCGGCGCGCGCGCTGGCTCGCAGAGGTACGACGTCGACCCCACGAAGGCGACCGTCATCATCCAAGGCGTCGCCGTCTACGAGAAGAGCGCGCCGACCTCCTTCGATCCGGTGATGTTGCGCGCGAAGATGCGCGAGCCGGAGATCGCGATCGACGTGGCGCTCACCGAGGGACAATCGTCCGCGACCGCGTGGGGCTGCGACCTCTCGTACGACTACGTGAAGATCAACGCGGACTACACCTCGCTCACGAGCTCGTCCCCCGAGGGCGTGGTCACGCGCGACGATCGGCTCACCAACTACAGCCCCGGCTTCAAGCGCGCGTTGCTGGTGGAGGCGCTCAGCTACATCTCACGCTTCGCAGGCAAGCGCGCGGTCATCAAGTACGGCGGCGCCGCGATGGTGAAGGACTCTCTCAAGGCGAGCTTCGCCTCGGACGTCAACCTGTTGCTCTCTGCGGGGCTGCGCCCGTGCATCGTCCACGGCGGAGGACCCGAGATCACGCGCACGCTCGACAAACTCGGGAGCAAGAAGAGCGAGTTCGTCGACGGCGTTCGCGTGACGGACGCAGCGGACGTCAAGGTCGTCGAGATGGTGCTCACCGGCAAGATCAACACCGAGATCGTTTCGTTGATTAATCAAGCGCACACCGCCGCTGCCGTCGGATTGAGCGGAAAAGACGCCGGATTGCTGCGCGCCAGGAAGCTGCTCGGCGAGGGCGGTCGCGATCTGGGCATGGTCGGCGAGATCACGCAGGTGAACGCAGAGCTGCTCGAAATGATGCTCCAGAAGTACGTACCGGTGATCTCGCCAGTGGGCCTCGGCGAGGACGGCGAGGGCTTCAACATCAACGCGGACACCGCCGCCGCGGAGGTCGCGGTGGCCATCAAAGCCGAGAAGCTCATCTACCTGACCGACGTCGCGGGCGTGCTCGAGAACGGCGAGCTGGTGACTGAGCTCACCGTCAGCGAAGTGAAGCGCAAGATCGAGGACGGCACGATCAAGGGCGGCATGGTCGCCAAGATGAAGAGCTGCCTCCGCGCGCTCGACGGCGGCGTCAAGAGCGTGCACGTCATCGACGGGCGCACGCCCCACAGCGTGATCGCAGAGCTCTTCACGGATCGTGGCGTGGGCACGCTCATCAAGCCGGACTAGGTGGCCGCGTTGGCTTTCGCTGTTAGCGAGCGCAGCGGAAGCCGAGGCGAGCTCCGCGAAGTGAGGGAACATCACGGCCGCGCACGGGCACGCGCACGGCGCTCGAATCCGACACCAGCCAGCTGCCGCCGCGCTCGATCTTCATCGAGTCATTGCGCGGCTCCCCATAGGCACGTGACGAGCCACTCGCCGTCCACTCCCACACGTTGCCAGCCATGTCGTAGTTGCCGAACGGGCTTCGTCCATCCGGATACGACGCCACCGGCGCCGTCCCGCCCCACCCGTCGCTGCTGTCGAACATCGCGGGCCACTGCGCTCCAACATCGGCGCCGGCACGAACGCAATCGCTGTCGCACACGTTGAGACGAGTGGGGCCGGGGAGGTCATTGCCCCAGGGGAACATCCGACCGTCTGTCCCGCGCGCCGCATACTCCCACTCCTCTTCGGTCGGAAGGCGCTTGCCAGCCCACTTGCAATGTAACCCCTCCACGAAAGGCGTCTGACATCAGGTGGACGGAGCCGCAAGCATGGGGCTGAATCGCGCTGATGACGAAGCCGATCGACTCCGACAAGACTCGACGACGTTGGACCGCAGTCGAAGCTCGCGCGGTGCTCGCGGCGAAGGAATCGTCGGGACTGTCTGACAGCGCGTTCGCGGCGCGTGAGGGGCTTGATTCTCAGCGTCTGCGCGTGTGGCGACGGAAGCTGGGCGGCGTGCCCAAGTCGCGGCCCACGTTCGTGGAGGTCGGGCCTCAGTTGGCCGAGCGCGTGGAGATTGTGTTGCGGTCGGGCGTGATCCTTCGCGTGGCCGAATCGATCGATAGCGACAGATTGCACAACATCGTGGCTGCTCTCGACAAATCATCGCAGTGCTGAGTCTACCGCCGAGCGTGCGGCTCTTCGTCGCGACGCAGCCCATCGACGGGCGCAAGGGGATCGACAGTCTGATGGTGATCGTGCGCGACGTGTTCGGGCACGATCCGCTTGGGGGTCACCTCTTCGTCTTCTTCTCGAAACGCTGTGACCGTGTGCGTATCGTGTATTGGGATCGCAACGGATTCGCGATGTGGACGAAGCGACTCGAGCGCGGCCGATTCCGACCTGCATTCTCGAAGGACGGTGAGCTCGCCGCGAGCGTGATGGAGGCGGCGGAGCTCGCGCTGATCGTGGAAGGGATCGATCTGCACGGGGCGCGTCGTCGAGCACGCTGGGAGCCGCGCGCGACACGGCCATTGCCAACACATTATCGTCAAAGCGGTTGAATCCATGATCCGCGTGTCCGTCAGACTATGTGGACGATGCGGACGCCTTCAATCACCTCACCGTACGCGCCGGACATCGAGAAGGTGCGCGCGTGGCTCCTCGAGATGGTCGCCGCGTTGCGCTTCATGGAGATCGTCACCGCGGTGGTCGAGCTCATCGTGCGGATGCGCGACGCCAACACAGAGCTCGTCGCGAAGCTCGCGTACTTGAAGCGAGCGCGTCCGCCGTCCGAGACGCTCGAGCGATTGGAACGTCAACTCATGTTGCCGCTCTTCGCCGCCGTCATTGTTGCGAAGGACAAGAAGAAGCGCGCAACCGATCGCAGCAAACATCCTGGCCGCGCAGCGCTCCCCGCGCACCTCGAGCGTGTCGTCATCAAAAACGTGGTCGCCGCGAGCGCGAGAATGTGTCCCCAATGCGGCGCCGAAATGAAGACGGTCGGCTTCTCGTGCTGCGAGATGCTCGACATCATTCCGGCGCGCGTAATCGTGCTGCGCCGACTGGACGAGACCGTCGCGTGTGTGCACGACGACGCCATCGTCAGCGCAGAAGTGCCGCCGCAGATCGTCGAGCGCGGCAAGCTCGGCGACACGCTGCTCGTCGAGGCCGTCGCCGACAAGTACATCGAGCACATGCCCGTCGAGAGGCAATGCGCGCGCTTTGCACGCGCGGGGATCGACGTCGCTCCGCAAACGCTCGGGCGCGGCGTGTGCGCGACGATCGATCTCCTCGAGCCCATCGCAAAGGCGATCGAAGAGCAGACGCGCGCACCCGGACTGCTCGGCACCGACGCGTCCGCGATACCTATTCTCGATCCGGCTGCACCGTCTGGAATTCGCTCCGGCACAATGTGGTGCTGGACCAACGCTCGGTGGGTCACCTTCTTCTACTCACCCCATGGTGACTCTGACAGCGTGCGACGATTCCTCAATAACGATCTCGTGCGCGTCGTGCAGTGCGATGGCACCAGCGTCACGACCTTCCTCGAGCGCGCCGGCGGCAAGCGTCCTGGGTGTTGGAGCCACGGCAGAAGAAGGCTCGTCGACGCCGCCCGATCTGGCGATCGGATTGCACTCGAAGGACTACACATTATCGCGCGCATCTTTGCAGTCGAGCGAGCCGCGACGCTCGCGGGAGACAGTGCCGAGCAACGGCGTATGCGTCGCGACGAGTACACCCGACCCGTACTTGACGAGCTGCGCGACTGGATTGACGACAAGCGCGGCGTCATACCGCCCAAGACTCCGCTCGGGCGCGGACTTGGATATCTGCATCGGCAATGGAGCCGACTCTTGCTCTTTCTCGACGACGGCAACATCGAAGCGACCAACAACCGCCGCGAGCGTGAGCTCCGTAGACTCGTGCTTGGCCGAAAAAACTGGCTCTTTGCGTGGCTCGACGTCGGCGGTGAACGCACGGCACGCATCCTCTCGATCGTCGCGTCGTGCATCGCGCACGAGGTCAACCCGCGCGCGTATCTCCACCTAGTGGCAAAGCTCATCGTCCACCACTGGCCACACGATAGGCTCCGCGAGCTCCTGCCTGATCGCATCCTCGTCGCGCACCCCCAGCTCTTTGTTGGCGAGCACGACGCGCTCGGCCACTGACGGTTATCCAACTACCGCTTATTCAAATAGCGCTTATCCAACTATCGATTTCGCCGCGGGCGGTAGCGCCTTGGGTGCCTCGGCCGCTTCGCTGACGTCCTCATCGATCGCTTCACGGATCACCCGCTCAGTCAGCTCGCGCAAGTGCGCGTCCAACTCCTCCGCCAGCGCGAGGAACTCAGGCCAAAGCGTCTTGTCGTGAAACGTCTTCGGCGCACGCAATTGGATCGTCGTGGCACGCCGACCGGCTTGCCGGAAA
>JANYHY010000349.1 GCA_025362165.1 Myxococcales bacterium
CAAGCCCGACGAGGCCGTCGAGCGCCAGATCCTCGCGGAGCTCTACGAGGGCACCGATCAAACCGAAGCTGCCATTGGTGAGCACGCCATCGTCCTGCAAAAGGATCCGATGCGCGTGGACCCGTATCGCAGCCTCTACAAGCTGTACACACGGATGCACGAGTACGATCGCGCGTGGTGCATGTGCGCCGCGCTCGCGTTCCTGCACAAGGCCGACGAAGAAGAGAACCGCTTCTTCGAGGACTACCGTCCGCACGGCATGATTCAGGTCAAGAGCCGGCTCGACAACGAGCAGTGGGTGAAGAACCTCTTCCACAAGGACGAGAACCTCTACATCGGCAAGATCTTCGAGATGATCACGCCTGCGGCGATCGTCGCGAAGACCAACCAGCTGCGCGCCTCGCGACAGCTTCCGGTGCTCGACAAGCGCTTCAAGCAAGACCCCGCCACCAGCACCGTCACGTTCGCGAAGACGTTCGGCTGGGCGGCGCAGGTCCTCGGCGTGCCGATGCCGGAGCTCTACGTTCGCAATGATGTTCCAGGTGCGCTCGTCGCTGTCCCGGCATCGCCGCCTGCGAGCGTCGCGGGTCAGACTGTGCTCACTGGGTTCACGCCGCAAGAGCTCACGTTCATCGTGGGCAAGCACCTCTCGGCGTACCGCGGCGAGCACTACATTCGAAACCTGTTCCCGACGATGAACGAGCTCAAGGTGCTCCTCTTCGCTGCGATCAAGGTCATCATGAACGACTTCGCGATCCCGCCGGACATGGCTCAAGCCGTGAACCAGACGGCAGCGGAGCTCGTCAAATACATGCAGCCCATTCAGCGAGACGGACTGCGGCTCGTCGTCCAGAAGTTCATCGAGGACGGCGCAAAGGCAGATCTGAAGCGCTGGATGCAGACGGTGGAGACCACGGCCGCGCGCGCAGGATTGCTCTTGTGCGCGGACCTCGACATCGCCAAGAAGATCATCGCCGCCGAGCCGCAAATGCCGGGCGATTTGGCGCCGAACGAGAAGATGAAGGAGTTGCTCGTGTTCAGCGTGAGCGAGCAGTACTTCGGCCTCCGCAAGGCGCTCGGCATCGCAGTGGGCTCGACCTAAAAAAATCGCTCGAGCTACGCAACCTCCGTGAACCCCGTCCGATGGGGTCGCGGAGGATGCATGATCGAGCGTGAGTCCACGGTGCAAATCCCGCTCGAGCGCGAGACTGCTCGCGGGTGGGTGTTGGACATTCAAGACGACGAGGGCGGACGAAGCGTCGCGATCGGGAGCGGCTCCACGCTCGTGGGATCGTCGGAGGCCGCGCATGTCGTCGTGAGAGATCCAACCGTGAGCAAGCGGCACCTGGAGCTCGAGGTCTTGGGTCACGGAATCGCGGTTCGTGATTGCAACTCGAAGAATGGAACGTTCATCGGCACCGCTCGCGTCAAGGACGCGTGGGCAGAGTCAGGCACCGTCATCACGCTTGGCCGGAGCAGCGTCGTGTGTCGCGCCGCCGCGCCCGACGCACACGAACAGAGCGCCGTCGCACCGCTTGCGGGAGTCGCCGGGTGCTCGAACGCCATGCGCCAGATCGCCGCGCAGGTCCGCCGCTTCGCCAAATACGCCGCTCCCGTGCTGATCATGGGCGAGAGCGGTACGGGCAAGGAGCTCATCGCGCGAGCGCTGCACTGCGAAGGATCGCGCGGGCAAGGTCCGTTCATCGCGCTCAATGTGACGACGCTCCCGCGCGAATTAGTGGAGAGCGAGCTCTTCGGTCATGAGCGCGGCGCGTTCACGGGAGCGCACCAGCGCCGCGTCGGCGCGTTCACCGAAGCCAAGGGTGGCACGCTCTTCCTCGACGAGATCGGGGACCTCCCGCTCGACGCGCAGCCGAAGCTCTTGCGCGCGCTCGACGGCTACGAGTTCCGCCGGGTAGGAGCGAGCGCTGCGAACAAGGCGACGGAGGCTCGCGTGGTGGCGGCGACCAACGCGGCGCTCGAGCACAAGGTGGCCGAGGGCGCGTTCCGACGCGATCTCTTCCATCGCTTGGAGGTGTTCGTGGTCCTGCTCCCGCCGTTGCGCGAGCGACGAGCTGACATCGCCGCGATCTCGCGCGAGCTCCTCGTGCGCATAGAGAGCGACCATGGGGCGCGTGCGCTCACGAGCGCAGCCATCGCTCGGCTCGCGGCGCATGATTGGCCAGGCAACGTGCGCGAACTCAAAAACGTCCTGATCCGCGCCGCGGATCTCTCCGCAGGCAAGCGCGTGCTTGATGTGGCAGAGGTCGAGTCGGCGCTCAATCGACCGATGATCGAGCGAGAGCGGCGCCTGACTCCTATTCATGCGAGGTCGCTCATGCTCCAGCACGGCAACAATCTCAGCGCCGCCGCCCGCGCCGCCCAGACGCCTCGGACGACCTTTCGCAAGCTGCTCAACACGGATTGACCTCGGGCGACGCGCTGGCTCATATGCGTCGCATGAGATCGCGTGTGTGGCTTGCGGCGCTGGGGGTGCTCGCTTCGGTGGGCGGATGCAAGTGTGGTGACCAGCCGGTCGTCAGCCAAACCGACGCTTCGCCATCTACTTCTCCGAGCACGTCAACGCCCGCAGGAACACTGCCGCTGTCTCTGCCTTTCGCGGCATCACGCGGACCAGACGGAGATGTCTACGTCGCTGGGCTCGTCGCTTCACGCAACGTGATCGGAGTCGCGCGCTTCGACAAAAAGGGGACGATGTCGTGGTCGATCGATGCGCTCACGGACGTCGCGTGGACTCCAGACGCGGAGGTGCGCGTGCTCGCTGCAGACGCGGGCCTCACCGTCTCCTGGCGAGGTACGCGCAGCGCGGCGCTCGTGCGGCTGCTGGTCGCGATCGACAAAACAGGCAAAATCATAGGCGATCCGCAGCCGATAGGCGTCGGCGCTTGCGCGACGGATGACGCGGTGGTGTGGCCGGAGTCGCGCGACGGGGGGGCGTCCGACATCATGAAGCGCCCGTTCGCGTGGACACCGCCCGTCTCCATCGGCTCGGTCACGCGTGATTTGGATCCACTGCTGGCGTGCGCCTCGCACCGCGTGTTCGTGCTCGAGGAGGGGGACGAAGAGGTCGGCCTCTCGGTGATGCCCGCGGACAAAGACGTCAAAGGTCCAGCGCCGCTCATCGCTGCATCACCGAACGACGGCGATGATGAGCGTGAGCACGACGAGTTCACAGTCGGCGACGATCTCGGAGTCGTCCGCGCGACCTCACACGGCAAGCTGATGCTCAGGGAGGCGACGCCAAACCTCAGCGGATGGAAGTCGTTCAACAAACCGCTCTCGGACGACGACGACGTGGTGGCGGTAGACGGTGACGCGACGTGGGCCTACGTCGTGATCACGCGCGACGCGATCGATCGATGCGACGCGGGCACCGCGACGGACGTTCGTCTCGTCCGCGCCAAACGCGGAGCCAGCAAAGACAAAGACGAAGACCTGCTGCTCGCCAATGAGCCGTGCGGCATGGATGTCGGCGCGTTCTGGACGGGCTCGATCGGCGCGCGCTTCGTCGTCGCGTGGACGGAGCTCGCCCCGCGAACGAACAGCGCGCCCCCCATCGCTGGGTTCGCATATCGCGTCGTCGGCGACCCTGATGTGAAGCGCGTGGCGCAGCCCGCAGACGGAATGAGTTTCGCCGGATGCGATGGCACCGCGTGCTTCGCGGTCGCGCTCGCCCGCACCGACGCCGACGCGATGGCGCCAGGCGTCGCGCGCGTCGTCAGCTTTCCCTAGAACGTTCCGAGGATCGTTGCGCCGCCCTGATTTGTGCCGATCCACGGCGCGAACAGAGGCTTCGATGACGAGGCAGACTGCTTGTCGGGTTTGCCCGGTCCAACGAAGTAGTAAACCACCGCAAAGGCGACGCCAGCGATGCCGACGCCGAGCGCGACGTTCCCGATCGTTGCGTCGGTGTTCGAGTTGCTCTGGCTGGTTGTGAGTGAGTTGCAGTTGTTGATGATCGCTTGTTGAGTCGACGCGGAGGCGCCTGCTTTGGCGAAACCACTGATGTTGTTGCACGCGCCGCTTGTGGGCACTTTGTAGGCTTGCGCGGCGACTGCGATGTCGTTCGCGGTCTTCTTTGCCTTGTCGTTCGCGCTGCTGCTCAGCGCGCCCATGATGCCGGCACCCACGAATCCAGCGATGCCGACACCGCCGCCCACGATCACCGGCCACGGCGGCTTGGGCGGTGCGAGCCAGTTCTTGTGGCGGGTCGGGCCAGTGTCCGCTGAGCCCGGGTCTGGAGTCGGGGTTGGAGCGGCCGTCGTAT
>JANYHY010000352.1 GCA_025362165.1 Myxococcales bacterium
CGCATGCTTTAAGGCGCTGCCCCTCGAGGATAGCCATGCTCACCTCACCCAAGCTCAACGACATCGAGTCCAAGTTCCTCCGAACGGACCTTCCGGACTTTCGCGTGGGCGATACGGTCCGCGTGCACTACAAGATCGTCGAGGGCGACAAGGATCGGATCCAGATCTTCCAAGGCGTCGTCCTCAAGCGCCACCGCGCGGGCGCTCGCAGCACGTTCACCGTGCGCAAGGTCAGCTTCAATGTTGGCGTGGAGCGCGTCTTTCTGAGCCACTCACCGCGCATCGACAAGGTCGAGATCGTCAGCCGCGGCGTCGTGCGTCGCGCGCGTCTGTTCTACTTGCGTGACTTGGCTGGCAAAGCAGCCCGCGTCCGCGATCAAAAAGACGCCTGAAAGACGCCACTTTCGCGGTTCGCGGCGACTCGGTCATGGCATCGCGACGCGCGGCGCTTTGGTCGCGAGGAGCGCCATGGATGCAGTGACCGCTATCCATACTCCGGCGCAAGCGATGGGGGAGAGCGTTGCGCCGACGAGAGATCGGAGACTGAGCGGGTGAGTTCCGTAGACGATCGCGATATGTGCAAAGTACACCAGTAGCGATCGACGGCCGAACAGCGAGAGCAGATCGTCGAGCTTGCCGAGAGGTCTCGTGTCGATGAGCGAGAGCGCCGCCGTGAACACCGTGACGACTCCGAACCGGATCGTCATGGCGACGTGTGTGAAGCCGATCGTCAGCGCGGCGACTCCGATGAGTGCGAGACCATTCGGCGCCCAGCGAGCGCACGCGGCTCCAGCGAAGACGTACGCGGCCCACGGAAATAAGGGGAATTGGGTGGTCACGGAGTCGTTGATGTAAGGACGAAGGATCGCGGGCCAGCCGCTCGTGTCGAGCCCGTGCATCTTCGGCGTGAGAGCGACGATCGCGATGGCGATGGCTCCAGCGACACATCGCGTGAGAGGCACACGCCCAAGCAGCGCCACTGCCATGAGCGCGAGCGCGATGACTTGCAGCACGTCCGCTTGAAACACGCTCGCCCAGTCGCCGCGAAGCGCGCCGCTGATGTGCAGGAGATAACCAAGCACCAAGAGCACCATCGAGCGACGCGCGTCTCTCGCAAGCGGGTGCGGCTTGATGCCGGCCGCGACCCCTGCGCAGAACAAGAACGCGGGCGCGACCAAGCCGTTCACGAAGTCGACCGCCCGAAACGTCGAGTTGGTGCGAAAGCCGGGCGCGAGGAGCGCGTTGGTGACGTGCACCTCGATCATCACGAGCACCGCGAGCCCGCGGAGCCGATCGAGATAGACGCGGCGTTGCTCCGCCAACCGCCGACTATTCTACGGGCTTGGGGGGCGGGCCGAGCTGGATGCGCTCGCCGAGGTACGCGCCGATGAGCGTGAACATCACGCCGATGCCGGCCATGATGATGTAGAGGAACGTAGGCATCGTGCGGACGGTCTGGCTCTGCACCAGCAAGTACGTGCTCGGGATCGCGACCAAGAAGCTCGCCACCACCGGCTCGATGAAGGTGCGGCCTGGCGAGATCATACCGACCAACAGACCTCCCAAGAACCAGACCGGGATGCAGATGATCATGCCGTTGCCGCCCTCGAAGTCGATGGCGGTGATCACCATGGGAAGGCCGAAAACAAGGGCGATCGTGAGGACGCCTTGGACCGCGAGGGCGATGGCCATCCACGTGACGGATACGCCATCCTGTTGGTAGCGACGCTCTAGCTCTTCCTCTCGCGTTCGCTGCGTCTTTGTGGCGGCTTCGATTTTCGAGCCACAAGATACGCAGCGTGTGCTGTTGGGGGCGTTGGTGAAACCGCAGGACGGGCACGTGACGGTGGCGGCCATTTCCACCGAAGCCTACAACCGCCAGGCCAAATTTCGCAAACCTTATAGTCGACGACAATAGATGAGGGCGAAGCCCACCACTGGCTGTTGTCGTCCGACGCAGGCGCGCGACAATTCAGGGAACCTGCGGGCTTGCCAGGTGTCGTAGCCCAGGACCACCCTCATTCCGCTTAGAAACCTGTTATCCTCGAGGCCATTCCAGTGTCTGCACACGCGCCCCAGCCGACGTTCGAGCTCGATCTCGACTCTGACAAGGAGAAGGTTGACCCCGAGCTGCTCGACTTGCCCGATCCGCCCCGGCAGGAACGCCGAACGACGACCGTGCTCTTGGCCGTGGTCGCGGCAGCTTCGCTCGCGATGGTAGGAGCGCTCTCGCGCGACGCGGCGTACTCGCTCGCGCCATCCACTCCAACAGAGTTGGGCGATTTGCAGACCGCGTCCGCGTCGAGCTTCAGCGCAAACTCTTTCGTACAAGGTGAGGCGCGGCTAGGTGGTGTAGGTGCGCTGCGTTATGAGCACCCGTTCGAGTCGGACACGTACCGCCTCGCGCCGGTCGCGGGCCGCAACGACGTCTGGGTCGAGATCCGCGTGCCCGCTGGTGAAGAGAGCGCGCGCTACGTGCCAGGCACCAAGTTCGAGGGTCGGCTCATCCCGTTCGAGCAAGGCGGCCTGCGCCACCGCGGCATCGCTGATTCGGTGCAGTCGTTGACGAATCAACCAGTAGCCCAGAACGCGTGGCTGCTCGTGGACGGGCAAGCCCCGAGCGACTCGCGCGGCATCGTCGCCCTCTGCGTGATGTTCCTCGGCTTCGCCATATGGAACGTACGAACGCTGTTGAAGCTACGCCGCAAAGTAAGCTGACCACTCCGCAGTTAGGCGCCGGCCCCTCCCAACCTCCCCATGGTCATGGGGAGGAGAAGAGGAGAGAGTCCGCCTAATTCTGTCCCTCTCCCACGAACGTGGGGGAGTTGGAGGGGGCTGCGCTGCAACTTCACTCTGCGGCGTCGGACGGCACCACGGGGGCGAGCTTGCTCTTGAGAGCGTCGCGCCATGCGCGGAGGCGATCACGGCTCGACCAACCGAGACCGAGCACGCACCCGAGCCACATCAGCGCGAGCAGACGAAGCGTGGTCTCGGTGACGTAGACGAGCGTGATGTTGAAGGGGCGATCGGTCGTCACGAGCTCTCGCGTGATCGTGATCGCGTGGTCATAGCTCGGGAGCGGCATCGCCACAGGGCGTACGCCGTCCACGATGCCGTTCTGCGCGAGCTGTCTAGCGAAGTTGCCCAGGCGATCGTTATCGAGCGCGTGCTTGGCGTCGTCTTCGCGCCCCAAAACTCCGGTGGCGAGCCTGTTCTTCTTCAGCGCGTCGGTCACGTCCCTCTCGTCCGCGGGCGCGGCAGCGGGGGCGTCCGCAAAACTCGGATCGAGCTTGCCACCAGAGGGCGAGATGGAGCTCGTGGATGCGTAGTCCACCGTCGGGGCGCGC
>JANYHY010000417.1 GCA_025362165.1 Myxococcales bacterium
CGCGCAGTCCGTGACTACGCAGCCGGCGGTTCGGAAGAGACACTCATCAAGGCGTTGACCGCAGCGGCGTCATTCGGAGGCACCAAAGGCGCCGTGACCGCCACGAGCGCTCTCATCGCTGCGCGAAGCATCGACAACTACGAGCGCGAAGATGGCTCACCTCTCGATGTGCTTGTTCGCAGCCGGATTCACGCGCTTCATCAAGCGACGTGCAACGCTTGGGCGACGAGCAGCATGCGCATCATCTGCTTGCCGTTCGTCGGAACACCCAAACTGATGGCCTGCGTCTGCGCCGCCCTGTCGCTGATCACCTCCGTGTGCGACGGTGGAGGAGCGTCAGGCGCGCTTGGAGTGCTCCCCGCGCTGTCCGAGTGAACGATGGTCACGCTGGAGAACGGCTGAACTCGAAGCTCGTCGAGCAGCATCATCACGGTCGTTCCGCGTGGCTCTTTGAGCTGCACTCCAAGCTGACCGTCGACCAGCACGAACCCCTGCACGGGATCGAGATCGATCGCGTCAAGGAGCGACACGTCGAGGGGGGTGATGGTTGACTTGTCAGGTGTCTTCGCGGGAGGTGAGCCACCGCACGCGGCGACCGCAAGAATCAGGGCGATCGCGAGACGCATCTGAAAGAGAGCTTACTCGTCTTCCCAGTCGTCGTTGCGACCGCCGCGCTCTTCGCGTTCTTGTCTTTTGTTCTTGCGCGGGCCGCCGCCGTCTTCGGTGGGTCCGCCGCCGGGCTTGCCGCGACGACGATCGCTGTCGAAGGTCTTGCGACCAGGAGCCGGAGGAGGGGCGAAGCCGGCGCCACCGCCGCCGCCGCCGCCGCCATATCCGCCACCGCCGCCATAGCCGCCGCCGCCCGCACCTGGAGGTCCGCCGAACGATCGCGGAGGACGATCGCCCTTCGGCTGGGCGAGGTTGACGACGAGGCGACGCCCACGGAGGTCACCGGTCTTGAGCGCTTCCATCGCGGCCTTCGCGGTGTCCGCGCTCGACATCGTGACGAAGCCGAAGCCTCGCTTGCGCCCGTCGGGATCCATCGGCAAGTGAACGCGGACGACCTGGCCCTCGCTGGCGGTCGCGGTGTTGATCAGCGTCTCTACTTCTTGCGTCGAGCAGTCGTACGGCAAGTTGCCGACATAGAGCGTAGAGTCGGGAGGAGGCTGAATTCCGGGACGCGGACCACTACTGCGTGGACCGCTGGGCGGTGCGCCGCCAGCCACACCGTCGCGACGCGGCGGCTCTGCTTGGAAAGGACGAACCGAAATCGAGCGACCTGCCTGCATCGAGCCGTCGAGCGCATCTCGCGCCGCTTGCGCCTCTGCAGGTGTCCCCATCGTCACGAAGCCGAACCCCCTCGGCCTCCCTGTTGCGCGATCCTTGGGCAGGCTGACCTGAACGACCACGCCCCCTGTCGCCTCGAACAACTGCTTCAGCACGTCTTCCGAAATGCTGTCGGGCAGTCCTGCCACGAACAGCTTCGCTTCCTCATTCGCCATAACGAAACCTGACCACTGCTTTCCCGATTGAACGTTGCACGCGCAGAAGCCAATCGTTGCCAACGGGCAAAGAGGCCTCGCTCTGGGCCCAGACTATCTTGTGCATTTGGCCCGTCAACTCCAAGCGGACAGCCATGTCAACTGGTCGGCTGGGGTGCCACGATGGCGACCGTCACCACGAACGTGCTGCCTTTGCCGACCTCGCTCTCGACCCACGCGCGACCACCGTGGCTTTGGGCGATGTGCTTGACCAGCGCGAGGCCGATGCCGCTGCCGCGAGCTGCAGGTTTGCTGCCGTCGCCAGAAGCCGTGGACCCACGCACGAAGCGCTCGAAGATTCGCTCGCGATCCTCTGGCGCGACTCCGGGACCTTTGTCGCTCACACGCAGCGCGATGAAGCCCTTCTCACGCTTGACTCCGACGGTCACGATCTCCCCGGAATTGGCGTACTTCAGCGCGTTGTCGATCAGGTTGATCACCGCGAGCTGAATCGCGCGCTCGTCGATCGGGACCGGCGGCAACGCATCGTCCACTTCGAGCGTCAGCGTCACTTGCTCGCGCTCGGCCCGATACTTGAGCACCTGCACCGCTCGCGCGACCACGTCACCCATGTGGCCCTCCGCTAGCTCGTAAGCGCCCTTACCTTTCTCCACTTTCGCGAAATCGAGCACGTTCTCGATCAAGCTGCTCAGCCGCTCGGACTCGCCCACGATGATCTCGAGATACTCCTGACGCTTCTCGTCGCTCTTCACTCTGCCCGTCTGGAGCATCTCGGCGAACATGCGTACGAGCGCGAGAGGGGTCTTGAGCTCGTGACTGACGTTGGCGATGAACTCGCTCTTGAGCGCGTTGAGCCGTCGCTCCTTCTCTACGGCGAGCAATATGGTCGCGACGCCCGCGACGATGACGACGCACGACAGCGTGACGAACACGAGCTCGAGCGTCTTGCGGCTCTGCACGCGCGCCGTCAACTCTTCGCTCGCGGTCGGTGAGACCTGCAGGCGCCAGTTGTAGAGAGTCGTCGGGAAGCGCACGCCGACGGTGAACTCTCCGCTGCGCAGCGGCGGGCCGAAGATGATGCGTCCCTCTTCATCGACTACGTTCACGCGGCTCTGTGTCTGCGGCGCCCCGCCGAGAGCGATCTCCGTGTAGAGCGAGGGCAGCGTGTCTTTGACGATGCGACCGATGTCGTGCCACGCGACGACGAGGTAGCGCTTGCCGATCACGTCGTGTTGCCAGTAGCTGACCAGGTAGCTCTGTCCCGCGTACTCGCGGTGCAGGTGGCGGAGCTGATCGACGGGCTGCTCGCCGAGCTCCATGTCGCCGAGCATTCGCTCGACGAGCAAGCGGCGGAAGCCTTCTTCGTCCGACCACGCTCCGCCCGCGCGCGATGCAAACGCGAGCACCGTGCGCGAAGCATCGAGCACCAAGATGGCGCGCACCGTGGGTGTCTCGCGCTGCGCGGTTGGCAGCCAACGCTCCGTGAGCTCCGGTAAATGCGCCGGATCCGCGATCGCGATCACGACGTTGTCCTCGGTGATGAGCCGCTTGTCGAGCCGGTCCGCCTTCTCGGTCGCGAGCCCCAACGTGCTCTCGAGCACAGACTGTTGTCGAAGCGTCTCGAGCTGCAGCGTTGTCCGGAACGTGAAGTACGCGAGCACGCCTACGGCGATCAATACTGCCGGCAGCAGCACCAGCGAAAGCAATCGATCACGCCGCGGCTCCACGAGCGCACCTTAGCGCGAGTTAGCTCTGCGCGGCTTTGGGCTCTTTCACGCGCTCCGGATCGACGACGATGCCTCGCGCGCCCAAATATTCGGCGAGCTGCTCTGCCATGTAGCTCATCGCGTTTGCGTCGAGCTCCGTGAACGGCGCGCCGTCCAACGGATCGACGAGCGTGATGGTTCCGAGGAATCGCCCTGCTTGCATGACGGGCGCGACCACAGCGCTCGCGCCGCCGTTGACGGACTTGAACACTGGCGAGTCCAGCAGCTTGTTGGTGTCATTGAGCAGCATGCCGCGCCGCTTGCGCATCGCCGCGCTCAGCACTGGCTCGGACTCGGGGTTTCGCCCAGTGAGCAGCGCGTCCGTGCCCTGACCGCGCGCGCAGACGAGGACGTACTCGCGCCGATCGATGTCGTAGAAGTGGATGAGCGCGACGCGCGAGGGCAGTCGATCCGCGGCGAGCGAGAGGCAGAAGTCACCGGCCTCGATCGCGTCACGGAGAAAGTGCATGTCGTGCATCGACTCGAAAAGCACCGCGATGAGCTCGTCACCAGCGACGCGCTTCGGCGCCCTCGGCGCGGGCGTGGGCGCGGGTGGCTTCTTGCCGGGCCGGGACGCAGGCGGTTGCTCGATCACCGGTGCTGCCATCACCACAGGAGCAACGACAGGCCCAAGAGGCGCGACGACCGGCGCGACATGAACGGGTGCAGCGACGGGCGCGACATGAACGGGTGCAGCGACGGGCGCAGCGACTGCAGTCGGGCGTGAGCCGGAGACAGGAGAAGCGCCTGCACGATCACGGCGAGGAAACGCGAAGCTCACGTCCGAGCGCCAATCTTTCCAAGTGAGCGTCGCGAGCGGCAGCACCTTGGGCCTTCCTTCGAACGCATCATCGAACGCCGCGAGGTTCACGAGCTTGCCCGCAGGCTTGCTGCCGAGCTCACGTTGGATGCGCTCGAGTTGAGCGCGCAGCACTGCCTGCGCGTCCTCTGCTGTCGAACCCTTCGCGACGCCGAACGCATACTCGCGATAGGTGAGCGGCGTCTCGGCGGTGGGGTCCTGCTCACGCTTGATGTAAATCGCTGGGAGCGCGCTCGCTTGCGGCGGCTCCTCACTCTTGCCCTTCTTCGGAGCGGCGCGCGGCGGTCGAACGGACTTCCTGCTCGGCGGCGCTTCGCCACCAGGCGTGAGCGGAGTGTCGTCTGCCGTGCGCCGAACCTCGTATCGAATGCGCGCCGCTGGATCGACGGCTCTGCACCCATCATTCATCAGCTCGATGGAGAAGCCGCTCATCGGCGCGTTGTCACCGCGGAGCTTTCGCGCTCCTTGCAGGCCTTTTTGCCACGAGTCCGCTTCGACGCAGTAGCTCTGCGACTCCTTGCTTCCGATCGGGGAGGCCTCGACGATCCAGCGCATTGATGGTCAGAAACGATTATCAGCGTGAGACGCGCGGGGTCAACGCGTTCTCTGAGTTTCGATCGGCGCTCTCGTCACTCGGACCGCAGCCCGTCCGCGGGTCGGAGCTTGGCTGCGTACATCGCAGGGTAGATCGTGGCGACTACGCAGATGAGGATCGACACGACACCCGTGATGATGAACTCGGTCGGTCGCACGAGGACGGGGAGCTTGGAGATGAAGTATACCTTCGGATCCAGCGGGAAACCGTAGGCCAACAGGCCGTTGCAAACGGCGTATCCGAGGAGAAGCCCAGCGGTGGTGCCGACGACTCCTATGATGGCCCCTTGATAGAGGAACACCCGCAGGATCGCCGAGTCCTTCGCTCCCAGCGCTTTGAGCAGCGCGATCTCCTTCTTCTTGTCGAGCACGACCATGATCAAGGTCGCGATCACCGTGAAAGCCGCGACGACGATGATGAGCGCGAGGACGACGCTCATGCCGATTTGTTGGATCAACAGCGCCGTGAAGAGCCCGTGGTTCAGGTCCATCCAATCCATGGTGTGGTAGACGCTGTTGGCGAGTCTGCGGTCCACCTCCACCGCGACGTCGTGCGCGTGATCGATGTCGTCCACCTTCATCTCGACGCCGGTGACGCTGTCACCCTGCTCGTAGAACGCTTCGGCCTCGTAGAGATCCGTGTAGACCAGCTTGCTGTCGTATTGATCGAAGCCCGCCTCGAACATCGCGATCACGCGGAACTGCTTGGCGATCGGTGGGCGTGAGCTCGAGCCGAGCGAGAGGCCGATGGTCGGAGATGTAATCTGCACGCAATCGCCGATGTCGACGTTGAGCTGTTTGGCGAGCGTTCTGCCGATGACGACACCTGGCAGCCTCGCGACTTGCTCCTTGCTCTTGCACGGGTCGGGGTCGATGTCGTCTGGGAGCACGTCGTCCTTGGGGAGCTGCGCTTGGTAGCCGCCGTCCGGCGTGATCGCGCCAAACAACTCTGCGCCTGCGTCCAGCGAGTCAGGCTCGGGAGTCGTGGCGATCGGCGCCGGTCGGTGGTCGTTCTGGTTCTCGTCCGCGATGGCATTGAGGAGCGCTTGTAGACCGCCGTCGAGCGGATCGTTGATGCCGTGCGCTTGTTGATCAGAGTGCTGCGGCAGCGGGACGTTCTGCGTGTGCGCCGTCGACGACGGTGATCGGAAGGGGTCACGAATTCGCTCGGCCGGCTTGGCGCCGGGCTTCCTCAGTCCGTCCAGGCTCCCACCAGGCAGGATGTGCTTTGGCAGATCGAGCACCTTCGGCATCAACACAGGGTCGACGCCCTTCAACAACACGCCTGTCGCGGTGCGATCACCGTGCGTCACCATCATCGGGTTGATGATGAACGGTGCGACGCCCGTCACCTTCGTGGTGCGCATCGGACAGAAGCTCCATGGGCAGAACGGGAGGATCGGCGTCGTGGCCTCCAACCCCTCCACCTTCTTCATCACATCGCCATACTCGTGAAAGTCGATCGAGTACTTCAGGACGAGCACGTGAGCGTTGACGCCCAAGACCTTCTCTCGAAATTGCTGCTGAAAGCCGCCCGTCACGCTCATCACGGTCGCGAGCGCCGCGACGCCTAGGGTCACGCCGAGCATCGCGAACGCTGTCCCCACAGACACGAACGCCCGTTTCTTCGAGCTCATGTATCGCAGCGCTAGCTCGAGCGGGTAACCCATCAGGACTGTCCCCATAGCACGCGGATGAGGAGGAACATGCCCCGCCAAAGTCCACAGCGCGCGACCGGGGACGGACTCGAGCGGCGCCCTTTCCGCGCACACTGGCCTACGGCGCGTACGTTCCGTTGTGGCAAAAAAAGCGGCACGGACGACAAACCACCTCTATGCTCTGCTTCATCAGAGGGCACTCGCGAGCATGCTTAGGACGTTTCGACCCACTCGCTAGGTCCTCTACGCCACTTACACGTATCGAGGACTGGCCAGCTCGGTCACTCCAAGG
>JANYHY010000561.1 GCA_025362165.1 Myxococcales bacterium
CACGATTCGCGTGTCAGTGATCGACGCTGGACCTGGTTTGGATGGTGAAGGTCGCGCGCGCATGTTCGATCGCTACTGGCGCGGCGTCGCAGACGGCAGCGGCAAGGGGCTCGGGCTCTCGCTCGTGCGCGCCGTCGCGGAGCTGCATGGAGGTGTCGCCGACGCGCGCGTGGCAGAGAGCGGCCTCGACGTGGGCTTCAGCCTCTCGGGTGTTCGCGGGTGGAGCGAGGCGCGTTAGCCTTTGGTTAATGTGAGCCCCGCATACTCGCGGCGTGCGCAACAACACACTCGTCGCTGTCCTCTGCTCGTGCTTGGTCTCGACTCTCGCGAACGCAGATGAGCGACGCTTGACCGAAGAGGCAGCGCTCGCGGCCGCTCACCTCTACGCGCCGGATGTCGCTGTCGCGCGAAGCAAGGAGCGCATCGCAGACGCAGAGATCGACGTCGCGGGGACGTACCCGAATCCGACCGTATACGGCGGCTCCTCCACGCAGGCGGCGCGACTCTCTGCGGGCGCGATCCTGCCGCTCGTGATCTTCGGCCAGCGAGGCTTGGCGATGGATGCTGCGCGAGCAGACGCTGACACGACGCGGACCGAGACGCTGATCGCGTGGGTCGACGCGCGCTGGGCGACGGAGCGCGCGTTCGTGGAGCTTTGGCGAAGCGAGCGTGTCCTCGTGGCGCGCACTGACGCCGCGGCGCTCGTCGGCAAGCTCGATGTCGCCGTGAGCGGGCGCGCCGAGGTAGGCTCGGGGCCGCAGATCGACGCCCTGCGCGCGCACGCGGAGAGGCTGTCGGTGGAGGCAGACGCGTTGGCTGCAACGGCGCAGGTTCGTGTCGCCGCGGCGGAGCTCGCGAGATGGACCGGCGATCCTCCCGACGTCGATCTGCATGTCGACGGCACTCCAAGCACTCCCGGCGCGCCTCCGTCACTCGCGACTCTCCTCACCCAGCTCTCCGCGAGCGTTCACGTGAAGCGTGAGCTGGACGACGGCCGCGCTTCTCGCGCGCGAGTTTCGCGAGAGCGTGGTCTCAATCGGCCCACCATGTCGCTCGACCTCGGCGTCGACGCGTTCGATCCGGGTCTGCCCGCGACCAACCTGCGAGCACAGCTTGCGATCGAGGTGCCTCTGTTCAATCAACGCGGAGGGTTCATCGATCGCGAGCGCGCGAACGAAGACGTAGCGATGTCGCGGCAGCGAGCGGTGCTCGCGAGAGTCTCGAGCGAGCTCGTCGGCGCCTACAGGACCTACGAAGCGGCCACGGATCGCGAGAAGGTGCTCACCGCAGCGGTGCTGCCTGCCTCGGAGGCGAGCGTGCGCGCGATGCAAGACGCCTATGATTTAGGCCGATCGGCGCTGCTCGCGCTGTTGGATGCGCAACGCGCTCTCTTGATCACACGCGTCGACGCGATCGAGGCGACCGCCGCGCGCGCCTCCGCGTGGGCCGACGTGCAGCACGCGCTGGGGGCACCGTGAGAGCGGCTGCTGTGCTGTTGGCGCTCGTCGCGTGCTCGCGCGCGAGTGAAGGTCGCGACGAAGCGACGCCGGTGGAGGTCCACTGCGAGAGCCCCGCGCCGAGGCCGATGCAACGCTCGCTCGTCGTTCGCGGTCGCGTCGCTCCGCCACCGGGCAGCGATGTCGCCGTCGCGTCGCAAGTGCCTGGGCGCGTCTCTCGGCTGGAGGTGCTCGAGGGCGATCACGTCGACGTGGGCACGGTGATCGCAACCGTGGACGACGCTCCGTCGCGCGACGCGCTCAGTCAGGCTGACGCGGCCGTGACGCAAGCTCGCTCGAACTCGGCCAACGCCGATCTCACGCTCGATCGCGTGCGAGAGCTCACCAAGCGTGGCATCGCCGCCAAGCAAGAGCTCGATGACGCGACCGCCCGCGCGGACCAGGCTCACGCAGCGCTCACCTCGACGGTCGCTGCCGCCGACATCGCGCGACGAACGCTCGGTCACGTGCGAGTGCGCTCTGCGTTCGCTGGCACGGTGACCCGCATTTTCAGGGGTCCCGGGGCTCTCGTCGATGGCTCGGCGCAGACCCCGATCGCTCAGCTCGCCGCGACGGATGCGGTGGAGCTCCTCGTGGACGTGAGCGAGCGGGACCTCGTTTCGCTCGCGGACGGACAGCTCGCGCACGTCACGCTCGCGACCGGTGAAGCCATCGAAGGTCACGTGAGAGCCGTCGGCGCGGCGCTTGATCCCACGACAGGACTTGGCTTCGCGCGTGTCACGCTCGCGCAAGGTCGCGCGCGCATCGGAGAGTTCGGCTCCGCGTCGATCGTGCTGCAGAAGAAGGACGCCGCGCTCACCGTTCCGCTCTCGGCCATTCGCGGCGCGCTGGCGGACGGAGCGACAGTCGTGGTCTGCGACGGCGACAAGGCGGCGCTGCGCAAGGTGATGCTCGGCGACCGGGACGATGCGGTCGTGGAGATCGCGAGCGGCTTGGAGGCGAGCGATGCGGTCGCGATCGATCACGTGCTCGGCCTGGACAACGACACTCCGATCGCGCAGGCGAAGGCCAAGAAGTGAGCGCGCTGGCGTGGCTCGGACGGCGCGCGGCCGCGGTGTGGCTCGCGACGCTCGCGCTCGTGATGCTCGGAGTCTCTGCGCTGCAGTCGATGCCGAGCGCCATCTACCCCGAGGTGGAGTTTCCGCGCATCATCGTCGTGGCGCGCGTGGGCGGAGCCCCGCCTGCAGTGTACCAAACGCTCGTCACCAGACCGCTCGAACAGACGCTCGCCACGGTGCTCGGCGTGCAACGCATCCGGAGCAAAACGATCCGCGGCGCCGCGGAGATCTCGCTTCAATTCGCGCCAGACACGGACATGTGGCGCGCGCTCACGCTGGTCGAGTCCAAGACGAACGAGTCGCGCGGGGAGCTGCCGCCCGGCACGGAGATCGCGGTCGAGCGCATCACGACCGGCTCGTTCCCCGTGATCACGTTCAACCTTGCGGGCGCGACGGATCCGCGTGAGCTGCGCGAGACGGCCGAGTGGATCGTGAGACCCGCGATCGCTGGTGTCGCTGGAGTGGGACGCATCGAGGTGCTCGGCGGCGACGTGCGTGAGGTCGCCGTGGTGCTCGCGCCTGATCGCGCCGCGTCGCTTGGTCTCACGCCCGATCGCGTCGCCGACAAACTGAAAACAGCGATGAGCCTGGACGCCGTGGGCCGCGTCGAGAGAGACCGACAGCTCGTCACGGTGGTCGCCGACGCTCAGCCGAAGACGCTCGATGACATCCGCCACATGCCCGTCGCGACCGGCCCTGATGGAGTGAGCGTCCAGCTCGGTGACGTGGCGGAGGTGCTCGACGCCGCCGAAGATCGCCTCGTGCGCGTGGGCGGGCCTCGCGGAGACACTGTCGTCATCAGCGTCGCGAGATTGCCCGGAGCGAGCGCTACGGACGTCGCCGCCAACGTGCGCGCGGTGGTGCGAGACGTCGGCCCGACCCTCCCCGCCGGCGTGACGATGACGCCCGTCTACGATCAATCGGAGCTCGTGCGCGAGTCGATGAACAGCGTCCGCGACGCGATCTTGATCGGTATCGTCCTCTGCGCCGTCGTGATCGGCCTATTTTTGCGGGACATCCGCGCTGGCCTCGTCGCGGGGGCCGCGGTGCCGATCACGCTCGCGATCACGTTCGGCGCGATGCGCCTCACGGGACAGACGCTCAACTTGATGTCGCTCGGCGGCATGGCGGTCGCTGTGGGCCTCGTGATCGACGACGCGATCGTGATCATCGAAGCGATCGCGCGACACCGAGACGAAGGCATGCCCGCTCTCGAAGCCTCGCGTCGCGGCACCGCGGAGCTCGCCCCCGCCGTGATCGGCACCACGCTGACGACTGTGGTCGTGTTCGCTCCCCTCGCCTTCTTGGGCGGCATCGTCGGAGACTTCTTCCGCGCGCTTGCGTTCACGCTCTCGGCCGCAGTGATCATCTCGCTCTTCGTCGCGCTCGTGCTCGTGCCTATCGCCGCGGGTTGGGCGCTCTCCGCGTCGAGCGTCAAGCATTCGGAGGACGAAGGCCTCACGGGCCGAGTCACGCGGCGGCTCGCTTCTCGACCGCGCCTCGCCGCGATCGCGTTGGCTCTGCTCACGGTCGTGACGCTGTCGGTCGCGCCCTTCCTCGATCGCGGCTTCTTGCCGCAGATGGACGAGGGGGCGTTCGTCATCGACTACTTCTTGCCTGCGGGCACTGCGCTCGACACGAGCGACGCGTTCGGGCGTGCGATCGAGGCCGAACTCAAGGCCACGCCAGAGATCCGCACGTACTCGCGGCGGCTCGGCTCGGAGCTCGGTCCTGTCGCTGCGACGCAGCTCGATCGCGGAGACATCATGGTGAGCCTGGTCGCGCCGTCGCAACGCAAGCGATCGAGCGAAGCCGTGATCGCCGACGTGCGCGCGCGCATCGAGAGCAAGTTCCCAGAGGTGCGGATCGAGTTCGTGCAGGTGCTCCAGGACGTTCTCAACGATCTCGCGGGCAACCCACGCCCTGTCGAGGTGAAGGTCTTCGGTCCTGACTACGGCAAGGCGCACGAGCTCGCGATCACGATCGCAGACAAGATCAGAGACACGCGCGGGCTCGTCGATCTCTACGACGGGATGGAGCGTGAGTCTCCCGAGCTGCGGCTGGTGGTGCGACGCGACGAGGCCGCGCGACTCGGCATCACGCCCGACGACGTCTCGACGCAGCTCTCGAGCGCGCTCCTCGGATCGCGCGTAGGCGCCATTCGACGCTACGATCGCTTGGTCGGCGTGCGCGTCCGCTACCCGAACCCGACCCGTTACGATCCACTTCAGGTCGCGCGCATGCCGCTCATCGTCGGTGGGCATGTGGTCAGCTTCGACGCGGTCACGAGCGCAGTCAGCTCCACGACTCCTTCGGTCCTCATCCACGAAGCGCTGCAGCCCATGGTTGGCGTGACCGCCGATCATGAGGGCCGCGACATCGGATCGATCGCCGACGAGATCGATCGCAAGGTGCGCGGCGTTCCCGTCCCCCCGGGCTACCGCGTCTCGCTCGGAGGCCAAGCCGAGGCGCAGCGCGCGACCTTGCATCAGCTCGAGCTCACGGGCCTCTTGGGGGCGTTGCTCGTCCTGACGGTACTCGCGACTCAGTTCCGTCGCTTTCGGCTCGCGCTGCTCGTGCTCACGCCCGTGCCGCTGTCGATCGGAGGCGCGCTCGTATGTTTGTTCGCGACGCACACCCCGCTCAACGCGTCTTCGCTGATGGGCTGCGTGCTCTTGATTGGGCTCGTCGTCAAGAACGGCGTCCTCTTGCTCGAGGAGGCGGAGCGACGCCTCGACGAGGGCGACTCACCTGCCGACGCGATTCACCACGCCACCATCCGTCGTGTTCGGCCCGTCGTGATGACGACTCTGGCGACGCTCGCGGGGCTGATACCGCTAGCGCTCGGAATCGGCGCCGGCGCGGAGGTCCAACGACCTCTCGCGCTCGCGGTCATAGGAGGCCTCTCCGTAGCGACGATCGCCACGCTTGGTCTCCTTCCCCCGATGGCTCTGCTCGTGTTGCCGCGAGCAAAGGTCTGACTAGGTCTTCTTTGCGTGCTTCTCGATGTAGTCGATCGCGTCCTGCACGGAGCGGATCTTCTCGGTGTCTTCGTCCGGGATGTCGATCTCGAACGCCTCTTCGAACGCGAGGACGAGCTCCACGAGCCCGAGTGAGTCAGCGCCGAGATCGTCGATGAAGGTCGATTCGGGCTTGATGTCCTTCTCGTCGACGTCGAGCTGCTCCTTGATGATGCGCTTGACCTCGGTGGGAATGTCGTGAGCCATAGGGTTCCTCGTGTGTGCAAAGCGGGCGACCCGACATGCTCGGGCTCCCCAAAACGGGGCGATTGATACTCGAAGCCGAGCAGGATTGGAAAGCGTTTCGCTTCTATACGTACATTCCGCCGTTCACGCGCAGGACTTGGCCCGTCACGTACGCAGCTTCGTCGCTCGCTAGATACACGCAAGCTGTGGCGATGTCGCGCGCCGCGCCAGTGCGGCCGAGCGGAACGGCCTTCAAAACAGCCTCTTTTTGCGCGTCGTTCATCGCGTGCGTCATGTCCGTGTCGATGAAGCCAGGCGCGATCACGTTTACGGTGATGTTTCGCGAAGCGTACTCCCGCGCAATGGACTTCGCAGCGCCGATGACCGCAGCCTTGGTCGCTGCGTAGGCGGTCTGCCCGGCGTTGCCCATCTCACCCACGACGCTCGACATGAACACGATGCGGCCCGTCTTGGCGCGCATCATCGGCTTGCTGGCGATGCGCGCGCACTGAACCGCGCCGCGGACGTTCGTGGCCCAGAGCTTGTCCATGTCCTCGTCTTTGAGACGCAACAACAAGCCGTCGATGGCGATCCCGGCGTTGGCGACGAGGATGTCGAGCTTGCCGTGCTTTTTGATCACGCCCTCGAGCGCGGTCTCTGTGGCAGAGGTGTCAGCGACGTCGAAGGCGACGATCTCGGCGTGACCGCCCTTTTGCGTGATGGCGTCGGCGCACTCGCGCGCAGCTTGCTCGCCCTTCACGTAGTTGACGACGACTGTGGCGCCTTGCGCCGCGAGCGCTTCGCAGCAAGCGCGACCGATGCCGCGCGAGCCGCCTGTGACCACGGCCACTTTTCCATCGAGTCGAAACATGCGCGCCTTTGTCGCACCTTTCGAGGTGCGCGAGAAGACAGAAACGGCTCAGGCGAGGAACGCTTGCACCTGGTCGAGCGCGGCGACGTCGCACACGCTGAGCACTTTGAGGTCTTTGGCGATGCGGCGGACCAGACCCGCGAGCACCTTGCCCGGACCGATCTCGAGCGCATGTGTGACGCCTTCGCGATGCATCAACGCGATCGAGTCTTCCCAGCGAACTGCGCCGTCCACCTGACGAACGAGCAGATCCTTCACACGTGTCGGGTCGACGTTCGGACGCGCGTCCACGTTCGCGATGATCGGAAACGCGGGGGCGCTGACGGTGACCGTCGCGAAGACGGATTCGACGACACGCGCTGCGGGCGCCATCAACGCGCAATGGAACGGCGCGCTCACCTTGAGCGGGATCGCCTTGCCCTTCGCGGCTGCGACGAGCTCGTTGGCGCGCGCGACAGCGGCCGCTGTGCCCGCGATCACGATCTGCCCTGGCGCGTTGAAGTTCGCCGGGCTCACCACCTCGTCGCCAGAAGCCTCCGCGCAAATCTCTTCGACCTTCGAGCGCTCGAGCCCCATGACGGCGGACATCGCGCCCATCCCTGCTGGGACGGCCTCCTGCATCGCCTTGCCGCGCGCGCGCACCAAACGCACCGCGTCAGCTAAATTCAGGGCGTTCGACGCGACGAGCGCGGAGTACTCGCCGAGCGAGTGACCTGCCGCGAATGACGGAAACGCGAGGCTTGGCACGCGCTCACGAATCGCCGCGAGAGTCGCGACGCTCATCGTCACGATCGCGGGCTGCGTGTTCGCCGTCAGTGTCAGCGTCTCTTCAGGACCTTCGAGGATGATTTTCGAGAGCGACTCACCGAGCGCAGCGTCCGCGGCAGCGACGACCTCTCGCGCGGCCTTCGACGCGTCGAGGATGTCCTTGCCCATGCCGACCGACTGCGATCCCTGCCCAGGAAACAGCCAAGCAACTTTGCCCATGCCGCGCGTGTAACAGAGGCTCGAAGGCGAGTCAGCCCAAACGTGAGATCAGCCCGCGTCGGCGCCAGGATGCAAGATCCTGCCGGGGACGCAGTCGACGCAGACGGTCTGGTTGTTCTCGCTCACGCAGACGTGGAGCGCACCGCTCTTCGGCTCGAGCGTGATCGTGATGTTCTTGTCGTTCAG
>JANYHY010000607.1 GCA_025362165.1 Myxococcales bacterium
CAAGGTTTCGACTTCGGGGTCCTCGACGATGCTGAGTTCAAGGAGGACGCCGTACGTGAGGAAATCGTAGCGCCGCTTGTCAGGGCGCTGGGCTACGAGGTCTCGGGACCGCACCGAGTCGTTCGCGGCCGTCGGCTTGAGCACCCGTTCGTGGCGTTAGGCGTGTCGACGCACAAGGTGTCGATCGTGCCGGACTACCTGATGTTCACCGAGGATCAGCCCACATGGGTGCTGGACGCGAAGGCTCCGGGCGAGAGCATAGACGATCCCGATCACCACGCGCAGGCGTACAGCTACGCGATCCACCGCGATGTCCGGGTGGACTGGTACGCCCTCTGCAACGGCCGAGAGTTCGGGCTCTACAACGTCGCCGACATGGCGCCCACACCTCGCCTTCGGTTCAAGCTGTTGGATCTCGCCAGTCGATGGGCGGAGGTGCACACGTTCCTCTCGCCGGGGGGTCGGATCGCCGATCGCGGTCGGCTGGACAAGGACTTCGGAATCCTCTTACTTCGGATGGGCACGCGGAAAGACGTGAACTTGCACTTCATCGGCGTGTCGCTCCTGCATCCGAAGATCGGGCGCCTCGAAGGCGGCCCATACCGGCTCGCGCGCGGCGTGAACATCGAGGGCCAGCGTTACCACGTGTCCTACGACTTCGACGATGACGTGTTCGCCAGCTTCCTCGCCCTGCTTGGCAAGAAGGACGCGACGAACATCGCTCGCTCGCTGAGGGTCGAGCCCACGGCGCTGCATGTCACGGGAGACCTCGGGCATGTTCATCTGGAGTGCCGACTCGGCGACCTTGAGGAGAACGATCTGGAGCACTTCATCCCGCTCAAGGTGGTCTCCGCTACGCGATGAAGGCGGCTCCCACGTCAGCCCATCCCGTCCTCGCTCGCTCAACCTGGAACGATAACCTCGTGCCGTGCGAAGAGATGCCGGAAGAAGTCCACGACGACCTTCTCTCCCTACTCCCCCTCCAGCTCGACTCCGCCGAAGCGGTAGACCTCATATCCACGAAGTCGAAGTTCCCGGTCGGCCGCAGCCAACTGAGCGTACCGACGAACGTCAGCGAGCCCGGTGCCCTTGTCCGCGTAATGCTGGATGCCGTCGACCTCGATGACGACGCGCGTCTGGTGCGAAAACAACATCAAGAAGTCCATCCGCTGCCGTAGGAGGGCGTCGCGACCGTTGGCTCACCGTCTTCGGGTCGTAGTGGAGGTAGACCTCCGGTAGGAGCGCGGGGAGGTCGTCGAACTCGAAGGTTGCGAAGAAGGTCTTGAAGAAGAGCTTCTGTGGCGGCGAGTTGTCAGGGAGACTCTTGAGCATCCGCCGATACAAACTCTCCTTCGCGCCCCGGTCGTTCGGCACGTTCTCCCGCTCGGCCCACCAGGCTTGAAGGTCGCGCCAGCGGAGTCCCTCGATGGAGATGGGCCGGTCGTATATGAGGATCTTGTCGGCGTCCGAGACGACCTCAACGTCGCTGTTCACGGCGTCCACGAAGCGAAGATCGGGCTTGCCTCCCAGCGACGCGAAGATCACCTGCTTCGGTCGGCCTACGTTACCAGCGCACTTCGAGATCATGCGGTAGACGGGGTACCCACCCTCGTCGTCCGCATGGACTAGGTCGACGCCGCAGGCACTCAGCGGCTCGTTCATGATGTCCACCATCCGCCTCTGCTCCCCGGCGTCGGGTCGGAACCTGTCTGAACACAGGCCCTCGACGAAGGCGACGAACCGGGCGTCGGTGCACGTGTCCGGAAGCCCTCCTTCGGCGCTCCGATCTGTCTGGTTCGATGTGGCCGATGTTGATCCTGACCCGACGTGGCGCCACTTGCAGCGGTTGGTCGCCTTCCAACCGACGTATGTTGAACCGGCGCATCTCGCTACACGCCCAGTGGACCGTCGGATGGCGCGCGACCCCAGAACCGCTCGTTACGCTTCATCGTGGTGACGATGTTGACGCCGATGCCGCGAGTCGGGGCGTTCATGCGCCAG
>JANYHY010000637.1 GCA_025362165.1 Myxococcales bacterium
CCCATGACCTCGGTCTTGTGGCCGTGCTTTTTGTAGTAGTTGTAGATGCGCGTCACGCTGACGACGCCCGGGTCCTCGGTGGCGGGGTAGCTGTCTCTGCCTTCGTGCTTCTTGTGCCAGTCCAGGATGCGGCCAACGAACGGCGAGATGAGCGTGACGCGTGCCTCAGCGCACGCGATCGCTTGGTGCATGCCGAAGAGCAGCGTGAGGTTGCAGTGGATGCCCTCTTTCTCGAGCACCTCTGCGGCGCGAATGCCCTCCCACGTGGACGCGGTCTTGATGAGGACGCGCTCTTTGCCGATGCCTGCGGCCTCGTACTGTTTGATGATCGAGCGAGCCTTGTCGATCGTGCCTTGCGTGTCGAACGACAACCGCGCGTCCACTTCGGTCGACACACGACCGGGAATGATCTTCAAGATGCGCAGGCCAAACTCAACCGCGAGGCGGTCGATGGCCTTGCCCACGATCTGGGCCTTAGGGGCATCCTTGCCGGCCTCTTTGCGCGCGACGACGAGCGCGTCGTCTACGAGGCCCGAGTAGGCGGGCATCTGCGCGGCGGTCGTGATCAGCGAAGGGTTGGTCGTGGCGTCGCGTGGACGAAACTTCTCGATGGAGTTGAAGTCGCCAGTGTCTGCGACCACGACGGTCATCGTCTTGAGCTGTTCGAGGAGGGTAGGCATGGGAGGATGGTAACGTCAGCGCGCGCGGTCGCAAGAGTAGACGGCAGACCGAGGAGATCGATCTGCCGTGTACCCGCTCAACAGCACGAATGCCCCACTTACCGCTGGCGGCTGAGCGACAACATCAAGAAGCGATCGGTGCGCCATGCACAACGCCACAGCCACGAACGCTCAAATGCCTAGAAACTGGGGCCCAAAGCCCACCACCGCGTGATCAGAAGATCGTGGCCTTCGACGCCTTTTGGTGGGCGATCCACTCGGCGACGGCTTCGTTGGAGTCACGATCGAAGTGGACCTTGCCAGCTGCGATCTCACGAAGCGCGGTCACGGCCGGCTTGTTCTTCGAGTGAACGAGCGGGTGAGCGCCCTTCATCAACTGACGGGTGCGGGTTGCGGCCAACACCACGAGAGCGAAGCGATTCTCTTCGCGCTCGAGGCAATCTTCGACGGTGACTCGTGCCATGGGGTCGCGAAACCTAGCCTCATGCAGCCCATCGCGCAACTCAATGCTCGGAGCTGAACCGATGTGCAGCTCAGGCTGCAGCGCGAATACGCGACATCAAGACCTCGGTCGAGTGGGCTCGTCGGTCGTCGTGGTCTCGTCTGCGCAACCAGAGCGCGTGCGCGAGCGCTCGATGTGCTTCCGCCGATTGGCCCATTTCGCCGAGCCACACGCCGTACATCGTCCAAAGCCAGGCAGCGCGCTCGTTGTGCAAACACGCCTCTCGCAGCGCCACGATCGCTTTGCGCGACTCGCCGCGTCGACGGTGGCGTCGTGCGCGTTCGATGTGGCGATCCGCGGGGTCCATGATGGTTGGACGATTGCATCGTGCATGCCATGCACTCGCCCCCGCAATAGGAGATAACTCCGCGGTCGCTGGTCATCGACGCTCACGATCCGTGCGGAGGTCGCGACGCGCGTGTCATGGAGTCAAGCCTCCACGATGTTCACTGCGAGCCCGCCGCGCGCGGTCTCCTTGTATTTGGTGAGCATGTCCGCGCCGGTGCGACGCATCGTCGCGATCACTTTGTCGAGCGACACGTGGTGCTGTCCGTCGCCCGAGAGCGCGATGCGCGCTGCGTTGATCGCCTTCACGGCTCCCATCGCGTTGCGCTCGATGCACGGCACCTGCACGAGCCCGCCGATCGGATCGCAAGTGAGCCCGAGGTTGTGCTCCATCCCGATCTCAGCTGCGTTCTCCACCTGCTCGGCGGTCCCTCCGAGCACATCGACGAGGCCAGCTACCGTGTGCGAGCTGGACGGACCGATCCCGATCTTGAACATGTCGAAGACACTGAGCGCCACGCGCCTCTTATAGCTCGCTCAGCGGGTCTGTGATCCAATGATGGGTCAACCAGTCGATCGCGCTCGGGGTGCGGAGCGCGTCGTCGACCTCGAGTGTCCGCTTCTTCGTCTTTCCCCTCTGGTGTGTCTTGGCGTGCAGCACCCAAGTCGAGAGCTCGTAGTGATGGAGGATCGCCGCGAAGCGATGCCGATCGAAGCGTGCGAGCGCGTGGGCCGCCTCGTCCGCGCCGTCGCAGTCGTAGAGCGCGCAAGTAGCGTCCATCAGGAGCGCGCGAAGCTCGGCGAACGCAGCCTCTGGGCTCGTGGCGATCACGCCGAGCAGCGCCTCGAAGGCCCGCGCGCTCGTCCCAGCGTTCTTCGCAGCCTCGGCGAGCGCCTGGATCTGCGTCTCCAAGAACGAGCACTGGCGACCTCGGCGCAACAGATGACCTATCAAGTACACGTCGAACGCGCTCGCGATCGACTCTCCTAGGAACATCGCGCGCGCAGAGCGATCAGAGAGCGCCTCGTTCGCCAGGTGGTGCCACGCGACGTGCGCGACCACATCTGCGTGGAGTCGAGGCGAGGGGAGGACATCACCTCGCGCCTCTGCGCTCCAATAGGTCAGATTGAGCAATAGCGCGCGATCCCAATTAGGCTTTTGTAGGACGCGAAAAAAATATTTGGATTCCACCAATATCGATTTGAGGGCTCGATAAAGCGGCAATTGCGAGAACGCGCGTTCGTCGGCGATCGTCAGCTTGTCGAGCGTGAGCTCTTTGAAGGGCTTCGGACTAGTGAGCTGTCTCACGCTCTGCCCAGCAGCACTTTGACTCGCGTCGTGAGGGCTTGATCGATCAGCAGGCAGCCGCTCGGTCCGGCGCAAGCAGACCAGAGCTCGTGCTCGAGCGCGTCCTGCGCGTCGCGGTCGTGCTCGATGCCTGCGCGTCGCATCTCGTCCTCGGTCTGTGCGTCGCGCGCGTCGAACACAGGCCGCGCGATGAGGCCGATGGGGATGAACATCGCGATCGATCACACACCACAATCGGCGACCGCGCAACTCCGCGCAATCGTCATCAACTCATGAAGGCGGCACGAACTTGCCGGTGTGTGCGGCGTTCGCAGGGACCTCCAACAGGCCATCCGCGGCGGCGCGCGCTGCGAGCTTGGCGAAGTCGTCATAGCCCTCCGGCGAGAAGGTCTGGAACTCGTCCACTCCGAACGCGTCGCTGCCGAGCAGGCGACTGCGCTTCTCTCGAGAGATGTCCAGAAGCGCGGCGAGCATGGTCTGCCGCACCTCGAGCGACAGCCTGGCGCT
>JANYHY010000641.1 GCA_025362165.1 Myxococcales bacterium
ACGGGCTACGCCGCGGACCTGCAGAACAACGTCATCGTCACGAAGGACACATGCCACGTGCGCACGACGATCGTGAACAGCAACGTCCACAAATAGGGACTTCGGCGAACACTAGCGACGCGCCATTTCGGGTGTGACGTCGACGCCTATCCAAACGTCGACTCCTTCGCGACCCATGCGGTGAGCGCCTGTCGCCCGGAACCGAAAGCAGCCGCAGCTGTCGCGGATCTCGAGAGTGCCGACAGCGGCGATGATCGACTGCTCGGTGAAGTCGACGTCGACTCCGCCGCGAGTGGTGACGTACTTGAACCACGGGATGCTCGCGCGCGCCCCGCCGGTCCATCCGCCCTCTTCGAGGAAGCCGACGGGAGCCTCGAGCGACGGATCGGTGAGGAGGCGAGCGGTCACGGGATCGACTCCGACGCGCGAAGCGACCCATGTTTTGAGAGAGAGACCCGTGGTCTCGCCGACGCGAGCGCGAGCCACCCACGCGTCGCCGCGCAAGGCAGCGATCAAGTGCGCTCCCTCGGCCGCGACTGCGTAGTAGCGGCCTTGCGCCTCGGCGCGCCATCGCACGCTCGCGAAGACTCCATCAGGCGCTGCGTCGGCGCGCCCGTCAGGCTTCGCGTAGGTAGCCCCGGCTGATGCTTCGATCTCGAAGCCTTCTCCGCGCGCCCATTTCGCGAGCGCGGTTCGAAAACCGCCACCTGCCGTGAAGGCGTCACCACGCAGCGTCGCCAGGCCTCCTCCCGCGGAAACTCCGCCGCGTGCGCCGGCAGCTAGGCCGCCATCGCCGCGCGCGAGCAACGTCGACGCGAACGCGAGCGGCTCGATCCGATGTCGCCAAGGATCGTTCGTATCCCCCGAGCGAAACGCGCGCCCCACCGGCACTCCGAGCTCCCAGCGCGCGGCTGCTGCGCCGTCCTTCGCGTGTGTCGCGCCGTCCGACACGACGTCTCCTGCGGCTTGCACCGAGAGCGTCGAGCCAAGCGCGCCGAGGTGCGCGGAGGTCGTCGCGCCCATCACTCCGCGAGCGAGCGCGACCGTCGTACCGCCAGGGATGCGCAGCGCCCCGCCGTCGATCGTGAGGCTCGTGGCGCCGAAATCGCCGAGTCCGTGCGAGGCGCCGAGAGTCATCATCGGACCGATGACGTCCAGGCTCCCGAGCTCTCCTCCGCGTCGTGCGGTGGAGCGCAGGCCGACACCCGCGACGAAATCGTCGGTGCGTGCGCGCGTCTCGACAGCGAGGCGATCTGCGGGTCGCGCGACGGTCTCGAGATCGGTCGTCGCGTAGAGCCCACGTGTGCCTCGCAGGAAATCCGCGTCCCACGCGAGCTCCTCCGTGATCGAGCTGCCGCGCGCTGCATCTCCTCGCGTGACCGCGCCGCGCGCGTCTACGATGATGCCCTGATCGCCGCCGAGCGTGGAGCCTGCGAGTCGATCAAGCTGCACGCGGGTGAATGACGAGGGCGTCGTGAGATCTATGCTGGCCGCAAATCCGCCCTTGAAATAGCCGCCTGCGCGCAGATCGACGCCGTGATCCGCGTCACCCTTCGTCCACGGGATGTGCAAGCCTCCGCCCAAGTACATGCCATCTGCGCCTCGCCACGCGACGTCTGGAGGCAGCACGCCAACACGCGACGACGTGCGCAGCCAGAACACCGGCAGCCAAAATACTGGGAGGCCGAACACCAGCAAACGCGGGCTCCTGAGGATCAAATCGCCAGGAGGTGCGACGGTCGCTCCAGAGAACGCGATCGTGAGCGGAGTCCCGAGGCATGGGCAGAACGCGAGGCGTCCGTCTCCCTCCACCACGACCCCGATCGGCGTGCGTTTGAGCTTGAGCGCGTCCGACGACAAGTGAAACGGCGGCGCGTCGGCGTGGACGTTCCCCTTTAGCTCGAGCTCGAGCAGTCGCGTGTCGACCGAGACCTCGTCGGCGCGAACGTCGAGCTCGCTCTTGCCCTCGGGAGTCTGGGCGCGCGCCAACGCAGGCGCGAGCGCGAGTAGAGCGAACGAGAGCTCAGGGAGTCGGCGCCGCATCGTCAGGTGCGGCTGCGGTCACGTAGCTTCCCTTTGGGAAGTCGACCTCGAGGATGCTCGTGCCGTCTTTGCCGCCGACGACTTTGTACGTCGGCGAGACGTTCGCGCGCAGATCGATGATGAACGACAGGCCTTGCGCCGACGGAACCAGCCGCGCACGCGTGACCGGCGTGTTGAAGTGCACCGTGACGAGCGCGTTCTCGTTGTTGCGTAGGTTCACGTGCGCGCCCTTGAGCACGTAGGTGACCGACCCCGCCGCTTTCTTCTCTTCGACAGGCACCAACGCCGTGAGCTGCACGAAGCATCGCGACGATCCGTCGGCCTCCATCTCGAAGCCAGGCAGGGTCGCGATCGGTCCCGCGGGAGCTGCAGGGTGCGGCTTCTGCTTCTTGCCGACATGCGCATGTGCTGGCGTCGCAGCGGACGGCCCGTTGCCGTACCCATAGCCGGTCACGTTCCTTGGAGCTGTTGGCTCCTTGTGCGTGTCAGCGGCGGCAGCTTGGTCGTTGCCTGAGTTGGTGGAGCTCCCGTTCGCGGAAGGCGCGGGCGGGGCGGCCGGCTTGCCATCATTCTGGGCGGGAGCGAGTCTCGCGGCAGAGATGACGGCGGCGCAAAAGAGGAGCGGCGCGAGGTAGCGCATGTTCGAAGTAGAGCACGCTCCCGCGGCAGAGGGAAATTGTCCGCTAGAAGGCGGCGCCGATGGTCGCCCTGAGTGCGCCCGTGTAGGGATCGATCAAGCCCCCTGCGAACGGAAGCACTCCGGCGATCGTGACGGAGAACGTGTTCCCCGAGTGAAAACGGAGCTGCGGCTCGACCACTGCGGCAGGATCGCGAAACCCAGATTGCGCGACGAGAGGGATCGCGGCCCAGACACGCACGCCCGGCTCGAACCAAGGAGCGATCGCGTACGCGAGGCGCGCTCCAACGACGACCTCGAGACGCAAGCGCTCCTCCGAGTCCGTGTGCGTGTCCACCATGATCGGCACCTTGGCGAACGGCGCGAGCGTGAGCCCGCCGGACTTCAAGTTCACTCCGATGCGCGGGACCACTCCTGCTCGGTGCGCCCAAAACAGCGCGTCGTCCTCGTAGCCGTGCGACATCGCGGCGGCGAGGTTTGCCGAGTATTTGTACGCCGCGTACCTGTCGAACGACCCAGGAGGGATCTTCGCGAGCGCGTCCGGACTTGGCGGCGCATCGCCCTGCGCGGTCGGCGCGACGAACTCGAGCTCGGGCGTGACGGTCAGTGAATCGCTCAGCTTCTTCGGCATGTCGAGCGCGAGCGCGATGCCGCCGACGGTGAAGACATTGTCTCCCGTGACCTGCGGGGAGGCGTCGTGGATGTTTCCGATGGTCATCGGGACGCGCAGTCCGAGGCCGTAGGAGTTGAACGCGTAGTGCGCGCTGAGCAAGTAAGTCTGGACTCGAAACGGCGCGCTCACGATCACGTTGCTAGGAACGATTTGCGTGGAGGTGGGGTACTGCTGCTCGACGGCAGTGACCTTGCCGAAGCCCATGACCCAATCGAGGCCGAACGACAGCTTCTCCGGGCCCGTGGGCGTTTCCTTGGTCGTTGCTATGTCATCCGTTGAATCCGTCGAGCTGCTTCCGCCGCCGCCGGGTCCGTGATCGCCTTCATGCGCGTGCGCGACATTCGACAACGCCAACACGACGCCGATCACCGGCAAAGCGATCACACTCCGCGACACGATCCTCATCGTCGGTTTCTCCCTGTCTACTTGAGCGCCGCGAGCGCGGCGATGATCGCCTTGTTGTCGCGTGCTTCGCCGAGCCCTTGCTCCTTGACCCACGCCACCTTGCCGGACTTGTCCACGATCACCGTGGCTCGCCCAGTGAAGCCTTTTTCAGCGAGATAGAGCCCATATTTTTCGGCCATCGAGCCCTTAGGGTGAAAGTCGGCGAGCAGCGGGAACGTCAGGCCGAGCTCTCGCTTGAACGCTGCGTGCGTCCACGAGCTGTCTACGCTGACACCCAAGACCGCCGCGTTCGCTCCTTCGAGCGAAGACAAATCATCACGGAAGCACTGCATCTCGCCCGTGCATGTCGGGCTGAAGTCGAGCGGATAGAACGCGAGGACCACCGCCTGCTTGCCGCGATAGTCGCTGAGCTTGATCTTCTTGCCGGGCTTGCCGTTGTCGAGCTCGCTCGAAGGGAGGTCGAAGTCGGGAGCGTCCGCGCCTACTTGAATGATCGCCATGATTCAATGCCTCCGCGGCGCGGTCTTGCGCGCCGGCGCGGAGCTTAGAGAAGTTGTGCTTGCTTAGGGCGATAAACGTCAGAAGGCCGAGAAATACGGCTTCTTGGGCGCCTTCGCGGTCTCTTTCTCGGACTGCCCAGACAGCGTCATGTAGAGCTTGTCCAGCTCGATGCTCGTGCCGAGATAGACGCGCATCGAGTCCTGGTAGATCGAGTAGAACGGGTTGCCGATCTTGCCGTCTCCATCGAGGACCGTCGAGCGGAACATCTGGTAGCCCACGCCGGCGGTGAGCCAGCCGGCGAACCGATAGTCGAGCTCTGCGCCGAAGAACGTGGCCTGGCGGAAGTGAGTGGCGTCTGGGAGGCGCTCGACACCCGGCAAGTTTTGGAAGGTGTACGCCCAGCCGTTGCTCAAGAGGAAGAACACGCTCGGCTCGAACTTGCCCCATTCGCCGCCAACGTTCGCCAGCGCGACGACCGAGTTCGCTGTGTTCGCGGTGCCGGAGACCTGGCCGGTGCAGCTCGCGTTGCCGCCCGCGTTGACGCAGCTGAACGCGTAGGGGGTCGGGTTCTCCGTGCCTGCCGTCGTGTAGTGGTAGAACGGATGGCTGTACGAGGCGGTGAGCGACAAGGCCACGTTGCCGCCGATCACGTGCTCGAAAACGCGCGCGAACGCGAGACCGATGCCCGGCGAGACGTACAGCGTGCGGGCTTGCGACTCTGGTGACGTCGGGATGCCCAGGTTGAGCAGCACGGTGGTCTTGATCTTCGCCAGATCGGGGATCCCCTTGACCGCGAGCGAGACGACAGAGTCGGTGAAGCGAGGCTCCCGCTTGCGCGTCGTCCCGGAGTTCACGTTGTCCGTCCACTCGTAGTTGAACGCGAAGCGACCGCGGATCGTCAGGTACTTGTTGAACGCCCAGCGCGGCTGAAACAAGGCGAAAGAGTCGACGGTCGCGTCCGGCGA
>JANYHY010000646.1 GCA_025362165.1 Myxococcales bacterium
TTGAACCTACGACCCCTACCGTGTCAAGGTAGTGCTCTACCACTGAGCTACGCGCCTGCGGGGAGGGCTGAGTTACCGTCCAGACGCCGCTCTGTCAAGCGAACTGACGGAGCCCTAAAAGTCAGCGACGCCTTCGGGCGAGTCTCACGAAGCTTACGAGCGCGAGCCCCAGTGGCACCATCAGGCCCGCTCCGCCGAGACCTTCTCCGCCCACAGCGCAACCGTTGCTGCTCTTGCTCGGACCGACGGACGAACCGCAGAGCGACCAACCGACGACAGACGGATCGCCCGTGCAGACACAAGCATTCACGCAGCGACCACGGTTGCAGCACCCGCTCGAGCAATCAAAGTTTTTGCCGCAAGTGTCGGAGCACCCGCAAACATCGCCTGCGCAGTTCGCGACGATCTGCGCCTGACTCGGCTGGCAGGTGAGCACAGGAGGCGCTGCGTCCTCTGCAACTCCGCAGTTCGCGCTCGCGCCGCATTGGCCACTACAGCAATGGCCATAAGCGGTCGGGCAACAATAGCTGCCGCAATCCACCGGCGAGCTCACCGGACACGCGCTCACGACAGGCGCCCAGGACACGAGCAGCACGACGACCAACACGGCGAGCGTTCGCATCCCGCGATTGTCGGCCGATCCCTTTACGCGCGCAACCAAGCTTGCGATGCTGCGGCCCGTGGAGAACCGCTACAACGACGCGGAAGCCGCGCAGGTCTGCAAAGAGCTGAACGTCGACGCGGTGCTCGCGATGCGCACGTACACAGCGCGCTTGCTCGGAAAGAACGCGAACCTCGTCCTGCACGGAGGAGGAAACACGAGCGCCAAGAGCAAGACGCTCGATCGACTCGGTCGTGATCTGGACGTGCTGTACATCAAAGGCAGCGGCTGGGATCTCGCGACGATCGATCCGCCGGGTCACCCCGCAGTGCGCTTGCTGCCGCTCCTCGAGCTGCGCGGGCTGGATGATCTCGCCGATGAGGAGATGGTCGCCGAGCTGCGGCGCAACTTGCTCGATCCCTCCGCGCCCACGCCGAGCGTCGAGACTCTGCTGCACGCGTTCTTGCCGGCGCGCTTCATCGATCACACGCACGCAGACGCGGTGCTCGCGCTCGCCGATCAAGCGGACGCAGAGGATCTCTGCCGCAAGGTCTACGGTGAGGCGCTCGTCTGGGTGCCCTATGTAATGCCGGGATTTCGGCTCGCCAAGCGCACGGCAGATGCGTTCGACGTAGCGGTGCGGCAAGGCAAGACGCCGCGCGTGATCGTGATGGAGAAGCACGGCATCTTCACGTTCGGCGAGTCCGCCAAAGAGAGCTACGCACGCATGATCGAGGCGGTGACGCGGGCCGAGCGCGCGATCGCCGATCGACGACACACGGTCGCGGTCGTGCCAGGTACGCGCTTGGGCAGCATGGAGTCGCGCGTGGTGCCTCGCCTGCGCGGCGCGCTCGCGAGGGCAGGGGGCTTCGCTCCCGAGCGTGGACCAGTCGTTGTCGTGCGCAACGAGGACTTCATCCTGGAGTTCATGAATCGCCGCGACGCGCGCCACCTCGTCTCCACGGGATGCGTCACTCCCGATCACGTGATTCGCACCGGCCCCGAGGCGCTCTTGCTCGAAGGCGCCGAGTACAACGATCTCGAGATGCTCGGCGTGCGGCTAGACGCAGAGATCGTCAGTCACGTGCGCAAGTACGACGAGTACTTCGATCACATGTGCAAGCTGAAGGGAGTCACCAAGAAGCGACTGCCGGGTTGGCCGCGCGTCGTGTTGATGCCGAACTTGGGCATGTGCGCGGTGGGCGCGACGATCGAAGAAGCGAACGTGGTCGCCGACGTGTACGAGCACACGATGCTCGTCATGGCGGACGCCGCGGACGTCGGCAAATTCAAGCCGGTCTCGCGCGAAGATCTCTTCGACGTCGAGTACTGGAGCCTCGAGCAAGCCAAGGTGAAGAAGACGCAAGCCTCTCGCCTCGGAGGAGCGATCGCGCTCGTCACGGGCGCGGCCAACGGCATCGGCCTCGCGACCGCGGAGGCGTTCATCGCGAACGGCGCGCACGTCGTGCTCGCCGACAGAGACGGTGTGGGCGCCGAGCAAGCGGCGACGCGTTTGGGTCCTCGCGCGTCGTTCGTTCGTTGCGACGTGACGATCGAGTCAGAGGCGCGCTCAGCCGTCGCGCACGCGAGCCGCACGTTCGGCGGTCTCGACATCGTCGTCTCCAACGCAGGCACTGCGAGCGAAGGCAAGCTCGACACGCGCGAAGGCGCCGACGCTTTGCGATCGTCGCTCGAGACCAACCTCCTCTCCCACAACCACACCGCGCGCGCCGCAGCAGAGGTCTTCGCCGCGCAGCGTCACGGCGGCTGCCTCCTCTTCAACGCCAGCAAGAGCGCGTTCGCCCCCGGACCTGGCTTTGGACCGTACGCAGTCGCCAAGAGCGCGCTCATCTCCTTGATGCGGCAATACGCGATCGACAGCGGCGCTGCTGGAGTCCGCTCCAACGCGGTCAACGCCGATCGCATTCGAACGGCGCTCTTTGGCGACGGATTCGCCGAGACGCGAGCCCGCGCGCGCGGCCTCTCTGTAGAGGAGTACTTCAAGACCAACCTCCTGCACCGTGAGGTCTCCGCCAAGGACGTCGCCGACGCGTTCGTCTACTTGGCAGAAGCCCGCTCCACGACGGGCTGCGTCATCACGGTCGATGGCGGCAACTCGCAGGCATTTCCGCGCTGAGGCCCCCTGCACTAATTGGCAAATCGCTTGACTGGCTCCCACGAGCCGTTAGCCTGAAACGTCAGTTCCCCCAACTTCTCGAGGCTGCCATGAAGAAGATGTTCGCGCTCGGTGCGCTCGTTCTCGCCGCTTGTTCCTCCGCGACGACTGGGCCCACGCCCAACCCGACGCCACAAGATCCTG
>JANYHY010000652.1 GCA_025362165.1 Myxococcales bacterium
GGCCTGCGCCGAGATCGCTGAAGGCAACAGCGAGCGTGGACTCCGCCATTCCGTACGACGGCAAGAGCGCGCGTGCGTCGAAGCCGTGCTTCGAGAAGGCGCTGCCGAACGCCTCGAGCGTCTCGGGCCGAATGGGCTCCGCGCCGCAGCCAGCGACGCGCCACGATGAGAGATCGACGCCTTCGAGCTCGTGAGCCTTGATCCGCTTGTGCGCGAGCGCGTACGCGAAGTTGGGCGCGAAGCTCACGGTCCCCTTGTGACGAGAGATCGCCTGAAGCCAAGAGGCCGGGCGTTTCAAGAACAAGAGCGGCGGCAAAAAAACGCTGGGAACCCTATAAATCAGCGGTGCCAGCACGAACCCGATGAGCCCCATGTCGTGGTAGAGCGGCAGCCACGAGACGCCGACGTCGTCTTCTTTGGCGCCGATTCCGGACATGAAGCAGCGGATGTTGGCCAACAGGTTCTCGTGCGTGAGCGTGACGCCCTTGGGGCGCGACGTGGAGCCGCTCGTGAACTGCAGGAACGCGACGTCGGTAGACGCGACGCTGGTAGAGCGAAGAGGCTCGCGGGATTCTCGGACGGACTCCACGGCGACGACCTGCTCGAGGCTCGGACACGCTGCCTGCACGGTGCCGAGCATTCGCTTGATCTTCGCGTCGGTCACGAGCGCGCGCGCGCCGGACTTGTGCACGATGTGGCGCGTGTTGTCCAAGTAGCCTTGGAGCTCGCCGAGCCCGAGAGGCGGGTAGATAGGCACGGGCACGATGCCCGCGCGGATGGCGCCGAAGAAGCAGAGGACGAAGTCCTCGTTGGTCGGAAGGATGAGCGCGACCCGATCGCCTTTCTTGAGACCGAGCGCTTGGAGCGCCCCGCCGTAGCGTGCGCTCGCGCGTTCGATCGCCGTGTAAGAGAACGAAGCCTCGCTCGCGTCGTGTGCGCCAGCATGCGCGGGGACCCCCGTCTCGGGCACGAACCTGAAGCCAATGGTAGGCGCGCACTTCGCGGCGTCTTCCACTGCGTGCGCCAAGGTCGGAGGGGACGACATCTTCGCCTTTCGGCCTTATCAGAGCCCGATGCAGGAAACCACGACGGCAAGCACCCGCCAATCCGCTCAGTTGTTCTCGTTCGGCGGCGCCTGCCAACGGCATCAATTTGACAGCTCGGCCACTACACGCCGATAATCGATTTCATGCCCCTCATCGAGACCGAAGAAGCCGCGCGCCGGCTCGCGCGCGCGATCGCGAGCGACCTGTCTTTGTACAACGAGGACAAGATCGTCCAGGGCATCACGAACGACAACTTGTTCCAGTCTCTCGCTGAAGAGATCGAAGAGGGCCGCGCGCTGTTCAAGCGCCGCGTGTCGCCAGAGCTGTACCCGCGCAACTTCTACGACCGCGCGCTCGTCGACATCTTGGTGAAGGCCAAGGGTCACATCAAATCGAAGCTCTGGTAACGCTCCAAGTTCCTCGCCAAGCGGCAGGAATCAGGCTCGATCGCTTCTTGGCGACCGCGCTGGCAAACTCGGATTTGGGCGCGCCGTCACGCGCGGAGATCCAGCGTTGGATCGAGCTGGGCGCAGTGACAGTGGATGGAAAGGTTGCGCGCTCGGCAGACAAAGCGCGACCTGGGTCTAGCGTCATCGTCGAGCCGCCGATCGCTCAGCTCACGACGGCAACGCCCGACGCGAGTGTCTCGTTCGAAGTGCTGCACGTCGACACGTCGCTTGTTGTCGTGATGAAACCTGCAGGTCTTGTCGTCCATCCTGGAGCGGGCCATGCGACGGGCACTCTCGTGCACGGATTGCTCGCGAGAGGCTGGTTCAAGGCAGAAGACTTCATCTCCGAAGATGGAGGTGAAGGTCACTTTCGCCCAGGAATCGTGCATCGTTTGGACAAGGGGACTAGCGGCATCATGGTCGTCGCACGGACCGCAGAAGCGCGTGAAGGTTTGAAATCGCAGTTTGCGACCCACACTATCGAGCGCGCTTACGATGCGATCGTTCTTGGTGTCGCCGAGACGAAGACGCATCGCACGCTCCACGGACGTCACCCAAAGGATCGCGTGCGCTTCACGACGCGCGTCTCCACGGGCAAGCGCGCGATCACACACGTGAGGCTCGTACGACCTCTCGCGAGCGGTGCTGCGAGCCTCGTCGTGTGCACCCTCGAGACCGGACGGACGCACCAGATTCGCGTTCACCTCGCAGACTCAAACACAGCGGTCATCGGAGATCCGCTCTACGGACGTCCGTCGAAGAACGCGCTGGTGCAAGGGGTCGCCGACGCACTCGGACATCAAGCTTTGCACGCGCGCGTCCTTGGGTTTCGTCATCCGTTGACAGGTCAATCAATGCGATTCGAGGCTGATTTCCCGCCTGATTTTGCCACTGCTCTCGAGGGCCTTAGTTCTTGAGGAGCTTCGGGTAACGTCGCTTGAGGAGCGCGAGCGCCGAGAACCCGACCAGCACCGCGAACCAGAGCGTCGCCAGGCGCACGAGCATCATCGCGTCCGTGCTCGCATCGCGTGAGACGTGCCCGAGATCGATCATCTGCTCGCGGAGCGCGCTCTCGGTGACGCCAAGACCTCCCGGCATGACCGCACCTATGAGCGTGCTCGTCGCGTAGAAGAACGCTGCGAGCGGCACTGGGACGGGCTCACCAAAACCCCACAAGATCACCCAAAGCGCGAGGCACTCGAACGACCACGCCGCGATCGAGAGCACGGTCGGCAAGAGGAGGTTCCGCGGATGAACGAGCACGCCCAGCGTCTCGTACATGGTCTCGAGCTTGGGTCCGACCTTGGAGAGCTTTCCCGGCAAGTGCTTGACGAGCCCGATGAGCCACATCGAGGCCCCGCGCCACATCACGACGATCAGCAGCATGAGCACGAGCCCACCACCGACCGCAGCAGGGAGCAGACCGCCCGTGAAGCCCACGGAGCCAGCGAGGATCAAAATGATGATCCCGATGAGATCCGTCACGCGCTCCGCGATCACGATCGGAGCTGTTTTTGGGGCGGGAATGTCATACGTCTCGGCGAGCACGAGTGACTTGAACACTTCGCCGACTTTGCCCGGAGATACCGTGAGCACGAAGCCGGACAAGAAAATCAGGAAGCTGTCTGTCTTCTTCACTCCACGAATGCCGAGTCGCGCGAGATAGAACTCCCACTTGAAGAAGCGCAGAACGTAGTTGCTGAACGCGAGTCCGCACGCAGCGAAGAAGGCGATCCAA
>JANYHY010000674.1 GCA_025362165.1 Myxococcales bacterium
GGCGGATCACGTCGCGCTCGGGGTACACGCGGTAGTTGTTCATCGGATGCCGCCGCGATCTAAATCGCCCCGAAGCGTCCCACCGCCGAAGCGTGGGGAGGGAAACGCCGAGGATTTCGGCGGCCTGACGGATCGTGAGCATCACCGGAGCCTTTGGGTAGCGGCGGGGCACGGCGGGCAGACTATCCAACGTTGATCACGACGGCAAGGTGCGCGTAGGCTCCTGCGCCATGTCCGCATCGACGACGACCGACAAGACGCCCCCCAAGTCACCCAACACGTCGGCCTCGACGAACGGCACGAGCGGCAGTGATCTCGCCATGACCCTCGACGTGGAGCCGAGGAAGCCGCGACTCGCGTGGCAGGGGATGGCGAGGAAGGAAGCCGCCGTCTCGGTCCCCACGCAGGTCGTCGAGATCGTCCGACCCCGCAAGGCGGTAGCGATGGAGGACAAGCTGCCCGGCATCACCGCCGCCCAACAGACAGCCAGGGGTCACGAGCTTCCGCCGAACCGTCTCATCTGGACTAACGACAACTTGGTTGCTCTGCGCACGCTCCTCGACGAGCGCGACCCAGCGACGAAGGACTACCGCTACCGAGGCAAGGTCGATCTCGTCTACATCGACCCGCCCTTCATGGTGCAGGGCGACTTCCTCGCGGACAACGCCATCGACATCGAGCTAGACGAGGCTGAGCACGTTGAGGCGAAGAAGGAGCCGAGCCTCGTCGAGATCCTCGCGTACAAGGACACTTGGCGGCAGGGCCTCGACTCGTTCCTGTCGATGCTCCGAGAGCGACTCCTGCTCCTCAAGGATCTTCTCGCGCCGACGGGGAGCATCTACGTCCACCTCGACTGGCACGCGGTCCACTACGTGAAGGTCCTGATGGACGAGGTGTTCGGGTACGAGAACTTCGTCAACGAGATCATTTGGCAGCGACAGACATCCCATAACGATCTCGCTCAGGGCGCCAAACACATGGGCCGCGTGCACGACACGCTGCTCGCGTACCAAGCCGGGCCGGACCCGTTCATGGCGCCGCTCTATGCACCATACGACGGCAGCTACGTCCGGTCTCACTACAACCAGGTGGACGAGAAAGGTCGCCGCTTCCAGTACGGCGACCTCTCTGGTCCTGGGGGAGCTGCCAAGGGGAACCCCTTCTACGACGTGATGGGACACACGAAGCACTGGCGCTTCAAAGAGGAGAAGATGCGACAGCTCATCGCCGAGGGGCGCGTCGTCCACCCGACGCCAGGCGCAGTACCGCGCCACAAACGACTCCTCGACGACATGCCGGGCATCCCGTTGCAGGACGTGTGGGCCGACATGAACCCCATCAACTCGCAGGCACGCGAAGCGCTCGGCTACCCCACCCAGAAGCCGGTCGCCATGCTGGAGCGGCTCATTCGGCTCGCATGCCGTCCCGGCGGACTCGTCTTGGATTGCTTCATCGGATCGGGCACCACGGCTGAGGCTGCCGAACGCCTCGGACGACAGTGGATCGGGATCGACAACGGCAAGTACGCTATCCACCTCACACGCAAGCGGCTGATCCAACTGCATGGCCAACCGAAGCCAATTGAGAAGCCGCCGGTGGAGTACGTCGAGTGCGAAAAGTGCACGAACGTCGAACGCAAGGAGAAGCCCCAAAAGTCAAAGGAGACGTTCAACGTCCGGCCCTTCACGGTCGAGAACATGGGGGTCTACCAGCGCGCCGAGCAGTGGCAGGATTTCCAAACTCAACGCAGCCGATACCGTGACGAGATGATCAAGGTGTTCGGCGGCGAGGTTGTGAACCACTCGCCGCTTCTTCACGGGCGCAAGGCAAATTCTTGGGTCCACGTCGGTCCCCTCGACGGTCCCGTGTCGGTCGCGCAGGTGTGGTCGATCGCGAGAGAGGCACAAAAAACGGACCGGAAGGCCGTCACCATATTGTCCGCCGACTTCGACACGCTCTCGGGCTCTGAGAAGGACGAGATCAAGTCGTCCACGAACGTCACCGTGACCGTACGGATCATTCCTGCCAGCGCGATCGACGAGGTTCGACGCCGTTTGGAAATCCAGCGCTCGAACCCGGACACCCCGATCGAGTCGATGGCGATCCCGGCCTTCTACGCGCCGCTCTCGATCATCCTCAGCAAGCATGTCTCAGGTCGGATGGCGAAGCTGACGCTCGACCGCTGCGAGATCGATATTGAGTCGTTCATCGCGAGCCAACGGCCGGTCCTCAAGCCCATCACGTCCACGATGACCGCGGCGACGAAGAAGAAGGTGAAGGGGGAGATCGACAAGTGGGAGACGCGCCAAAGAGAGCTGGAGAAATGGCTCGCGAAGGCGTCGAGCTGGCAGAAGTTCATCGACTTCTGGGCGGTCGATTGGGACTACGGCCGTCGCATTGGGCCCGATGAAAAGCCCATCTTCGAGACCGACTGGCAGTCGTTCCGTACGCGACGCGCCAAGGGCGAGATCGAACCGCTCATCCTCACGGCCGAGTACAAGTACGAGGAGCCCGGCCACTACCGGGTCGCCGCTCGCGTCACCGACGTGTTCGGCAACGACGGCATCGCCACAGTCACGATGGAGGTGAAGTGATGCCCTCGAAGCCACCGCCGTCAAGGCGCACTGGATCGGATCTCAGGGGCCAAGCGCGGGTCATCTACGAGGTCCGTCATCTCGTTGATGAATGGCGCGGGTTCGAGCTTGGTCGCGCCGCCGACTCGTACCCCAAAGACCCGCCTCGATACGAAGCGTCCAAGGATGGCGAGAGAGCGCTCACCGAGACGACGCTTCTCCTCCTCAACCACTGGTTCAGGCGAGAGCCTCACGAGATCGGAACGGCGCCCGAGACGGTCGCGTTCAAATACTGGCCGCACCAGAGGCGTCTCGTTGAGACCTTCATTTACCTCTACGAGGTTCGCAGCATCCGGCGAACGGAGCAGCTCTACGAGCTGGCAGGCGTCGATTCTCTCGGACCGCAACGCGATCCGTGGACGAAGCTCGGCGGACAGCTCGCCACGGGCAGCGGCAAGACGAAGATGATGTCGTTGCTCATTGCGTGGGCGTACTTGAACGCCGTGCGCGAGCCAACGTCTGGTATCGGAATCGGGCGCCACTCGATCGTGATCGCGCCCGGTCTCTTCGTCCGCGACCGGCTGCTGCAAGACTTTGCCCCCCCCAACAAGAAGCCGTCCGTCTTCTTCGCAGATCCCGTGGTGCCGTCGGAGTTCGAGTCCATCTGGAACCTCAAGGTCTACACGCCCGA
>JANYHY010000717.1 GCA_025362165.1 Myxococcales bacterium
CGACACGGAGATCGGCTTCGGCTTGCCGTTTGATCGAGAAGGCACGACGTGCCAACGCGTCTCGTTGATCGAGCGCGGAGTTGCCAAGAGCGTCTTGTACGATCGCACGCTCGCCGCGCGGATGGGCACTGAGAGCACGGGCAACGCGCTCGTGTCCGCGTTCGACGGGCCCTCGGCTGGCGCATCTGCGGTGCACATGGGAGGCGGAGACGCGGAGAGCGTCGAAGAGCTCGTTTCCGGGATCGATCGTGGGCTGTACATCTGCAGACTGCACTACGTGAACGGGCTGCTCGACACACGACGCGCAGTGATGACGGGTCTCACGCGCGACGGATGCTTCTTGGTCGAGAAGGGCAAGATCGTGCGCGCCGTGGGCAACATGCGCTTCACGGACAGCTTCATCGACGCGCTCGCTCGCGCCGACGGCATGACGCGCACACGCGTAGCGGTACCCTCCTGGTGGAACGACACCGGAGCGTTGGTGGTCCCTGGCGTACGCATGCGCGCGCTTCGCTTCAACGGCAGGAGCCAGACGCCGCCTCAGCTTGAGTAGTGCCTCGATTCGTAAAATCGTGGGCACTAGGAAATTCGCGGGAGCGAATGCCCGGGTTTGGGCGAAGCTCAAGTAGACCGTCTAGTGCCGCGATTTGTAGCGAAGCTGCAGAGTCCACAGGACCTGGCTCGACGGAATCTCGGCAGTAGCTACGCGGCGACGGTCTCGTCGTCGATCGCGTCGAGCGTGCGCAGCGCAGGTCCGCTCGCGAGCTCACGCTCCTCGGAGACGAGCGTGAGGAGCTCGTTCTTGGTGGCGACGCCGCTGTCCAGCAACGCGCGCATGAAGCCGTCCACATAGCCATGCGCGCGGCCTACGCGCGACTCCAGCTGTCCGCTCGCGCGGAGCGCAAAGACGTCCCGCAACATCGTTCGAAGCTCGGAAAGAAGCTCGGTCTTGGCTCGCATGAAGTTCTCCTCGCACAAGACCGCTATCGAACCCGGATCGAAGTGGCCAAGTTTGCGGCACCTCCAAGCTGGCTCTTGCGAGCCACTTGGACAGAACCTTCTCCATCGATCGTGCCTTTGGCACGATCAACTGCTCGCGCAATACTGGTGAATCGGCGAGCGTTGGGATATGCGATGCACCTCCCCCGCGCCCAGCCCATGCCCGACGAACGTCCGTCCCACAAGCCCGTCAGTGCGCCGCAAGAAGGCGCTGACACGGCGCGCGATCCGTCTGATCCGTGGTCGAGGGCGATCGCGGCGATCGACGACAGCACGCGCGCCGATGCGTTGCTCGATCTCGCGAGGGACACATGGGTGGACCTCGCCGCGACCGGGAGAGCTCCTACCGATGACGAGGTTCGCGACAAGGCGAAGGCTTTGGCGCTGAGCGACGACGACGCGCGGACCGCTGCGGGCGACGTGCTCGGCGTACTCGGACGGGGACCCGAGGACGACACCGAGCGAGCGCTCGGCGCTGCGCTTTGCGCGCGCGCGATTGCGCGTGAATGGTCGGGCGCCAACGCAGACGACGCGCGCCTCGCTGGCGCGGCGATCTCGCTCTCTGCTCGGACGCCGTTCGACGTCCTCAGCGGCCTCGATCGCGTGATGGGAGACCCCGACCGAGCTTGGAAGGCGACCGCCGCCCGCGTGCGCGCGTTCGATCGAGGCGAGGCCAAGGGCATGTCGCGCGGCGAAGCTGCGATCGCCTGCTCCGCGATCGCCTCGTCGTCGAGCACCGCCGCCGCGAGCGCGCGATCGAACCTTCGTCTCCGCGACCCGTTGCTCGCGCGAATCGTCGATGGATCCAACGCCACCGAGTCGGGAGAGAAGGTGGAGCTCTCTGGCGAGCTGTTGCCAGCGCCGCGCGGCGCCATCGCGACGACGCTCCTCGCCCTCACCGGCCTCTTGTTCGTCATGCACGCTTGGCGCGCGGTCCTCAAGCTCGCGCTCGTGTATCGCAAGCCCGCGGAGATCACGCTGTCTGCGCGCGGCGTGCGCATCAAGAGCAAGACGACATTGCTCGGACGAACGCTCCGCGAGAGCGACACACACCTGCTGCGAGATTCGCTCGCTGAGGCAACGCGAGAGATCCGCTACCCGAGCCTCGGCTTGTATGCAGGGCTCTTGGCGCTCGCGATTGGGACTTACGTCGGAGTCGGCACGCTGAGTGACGGGGTGCGTAGCGCGTCTCCCTCGCTCTTGCTCGTAGGACTCGTCGTCGTTGCCGCCGGGATTGGGCTCGATCTCGCGCTGACGAGCGCAGCGCCGGGTGCACGCGGCAAGTGTCGTGTCGTGTTCGTGGCCAAGAAGGGTCGCGCGCTTTGCGTCGGTGGCCTCGACAGCACGCGCGCTGACGAGGCGCTCGCGCTGCTCAAGGCGTAGCGACCGCGCTTCGTGCGGTCTCGCCGACCACGACGTCGAGCTTGCCCGACGTGACGCGCACCTCGTAGCGAACACGCCGAGGCGCCGAGCGTGCGCATGAGCGAACGCTCACGGCGTGAGCGGACGCACCGCGATCGATCACATCGCCTGTAACGACGTCGATCGCTTCCATCGCGACGCCAGTGCCTGCGCCTTCCACGCCCGCGGTGACGAACGCGCACGAGCTCTGCGCGACGTTGCTCTCCCACGCTTCTCGTCGGCTCGCGTCGATGGAGAGCTGTCGCACCGCGCCCGGAGGCACATCATCGCCCATGGCCTCCGACGCTCTCAGCAGCATGCGCGACGCGGCGAGCGGGAGGGCTGAGAACACGGGGCTCTGCCAACGCTCCTTGCGCGCGACAACGGCGATGGGTCCGCCGCGACCACGGACTTCCAAGTCGATGCCGAGCTTGCTCTTGCCGCACGCGAAGAGGACGAGCTGCGAGGACGCGGCGGCTTGCCCGAACGAGACCCCCTTGTCGTCCCAGGTCGAGGCTTGGAGCCACGCGGCGGGTGCCCCACCGATTACGTCGATGCGACGGCACGCCTCCACCGCGTCGAGTGGAACGGTCGCGCGTCGTCCAAGCACCGCTGTGACTGTCGTCGCGCTGGTCGCAGCGGCGTAGCCCACCTTCGCGAGCTCTGCGTCGAGCCGCGCGCGCGCATCCGACAAGCTGGCGCGCGACGGCAACCACGCCAAGCGGACGGGGGACGCGATGTCAGCGCCTGTCGCGATCGGAGCGCGCGACAAGACCACCGCGGCGACGCCTGCTCCGACGTGAGGTCGAACCACGAGCGACGCGGTGAGCGCGTTCTCCGAGCATACGACGAGAGTCAGCTCCTTGCCGACCCCGCTTGCGCGGGCGATCACGCGCGTCGAGTCGTCGACGACCTCCGCGTCGAGTAGGCTCGTGTCTTCACCCGCGAGCACGAGCGCATCCACGCAGTCTCCCGCGTCGATGGCCATGGAGACGTTCGTCGGTGCCCGCTCGTCGATCGCGACCGCGACGCGGCGAACCTCTTCCCACGTGCCGCCGAGTGAAGCGCGGTGCTGCTGCACATGGTCGCCGAGCCCTGGCCAAGCCTCCGTGGACGCAATCTCGCCGCGCGCGCCGTGAGCGCGGAGCGCCTTGCTGATCTCGATCGCGTGATCGCGCGGGACCACCTGCGCCGAGAGCGCGACGAGCCCCTCACCGCTCGCGGCATGCACAGCGGCGTAGACGCGAGAAGGGTGAGGCGGGCAGAGGAGCACAGTCGGGTGCGCGTCCGGCGCTTCGTCCACGACGACCGGATTTCCCTCCTCGGCGAAGACAGCGACGTCGATGTCCTCGAGCGACGGCGACGCGCGCGCGTAGGTCAAGAGGCAAGCGTCCGCGGGGATCTCCACGAATGCGCCGATCCGCTCGCCCGCCGAGATTTGCCCCGAGGCGACGATGGAGGCCGGGCCGGCCCCCATCGCGATCGCGCGCGACGAGGTCTCAGCGACGAGCTTGCTCGCGTCGAGGTCGCCGTTCGCCACCACGGGAGCGCGCAGCGGAGTGAACGTCGCCTTCGACCCCGAACCGCCAGCGCATGCGGCGAGCACCAACAACACCGCGCGCCTCACTGGACCTCCCACGCCGCAGCGACGACACGAAAGAGCGCGAGCGTCCACGCGATCGATGTGCCGCGTGTGTCGACGTCGATGTCTGCGATGGCTCGATCACGCGCGCAGAACGCGACAAGGCTCGCGCCGTCTTGCGGAGCGCGCTCCTCGCTCGATTCGTTCTCGCCAACTCGCGCGCGAAGGCGCATCGATCGCACGACACCGTGCGAGAGCGCTACCGACGCCACGTAGCAAGCGCCAGGCTCGATCTGCGCGAACATTGACGTGAGCCCCGCGCCTCCAAGCGCGACGAGCACGGGGCGCTCGATCGGAGCGGGCACGCGATGCGCAACGAACGCCCCAGTCATCCGCGCTCGCGTCTCGAAGCTCCACTCACGACCGAACGACGTTGGCAACGTCCACGACGCGTGAGCGACCAAGATTGGCTCGTCTGGCGCGGCGCCAACGAACGTCAAACGAAGGGCTGTCGGCGTGCCTACGCACAGATCTAGCCTCGCGTCCGCGGCATCGCCGTGATCTCGTGCGAGCAACGAATCGTCCTTAGCGTTCGAGATCTCCGCGTCGAGATCGACGCGACCGCGCTTCTTCGCCTCGCTCGCCGCGAGCTCGAAGCGGTGACAGCCGGCGTCGACGTCGATGCGACCGCTCCCTGATCCGTCGCGACCCGCATTGAGGGAAGCGCGCGTGACGCTCTCCGCCCCATCTCGGCGGGCGCGAAGCTCGGACGCCTCAGTGCGTTTCACCGCTGGCGCGAGCGCAGGCAGCGGACCAGCCTCTCCGCTCGATGAGGGGGCGCCCTGCGACCGCTCCGGCAGGATGTCGCGCAGCGAAGGAAGCGGCGCGTTGGAGAAGCTGACGACGAACTCGAGAGCACCACGACCAGCGTCGCTCACGACGCGGAGCCGTTCTAGCGCGGGGCCATCGCAAGACACGATCTCGAGCGCGCCAGCGGCCGACGAGACCTTCCCCGCATCGTCCGAGTCTTCGAGGGTCACGTGAAACGACAACCCTCGCGCCCCGATCAAGGTCACGCTCGTGCATCGTTTGGCGGACGCTGGTGTCGGCACGGTCACGCTGAAGGACTCGCCGTCGTAGACGAAGCGCGTCGGCAGTGAAGTCACTTGCCCGCCCGCCTCACGGTGCTTCTGCGCGACAGCAGCCGAGAGATCGCGCAAACCTTCTGCCCGCGCGAGGCAGGACGCAAACAGGACGACGCACGTGACAGCAAAGCCGAGCCTGCTCACTCGGCGTCCACCACGGTGAGAGGAGCTTCGACGAACGTGCGGGTGTCGGACCGCCAAACGAACAGCGCTCGCGACTCTACCTCGCCCTTGACGACGCTCGTCACGAGGTACGCCAGATCGTACGCAGGCTCGATGCCGCCCATCGTCGTCGCGGCGGCGTCCGTCTCCGAGAAGTACGCGCCGGCGTCGAGGTGAGAGTGATACAGCACCTTGACGGGACGCCCTCGCTCGGCGCCTTGTGCGACCGCGCGCTCGAACTTGAGCGGATCGATGTCGAAGTACATCCGCGCGGTCCGCGGATACGTGATCGGATCGAGCGCGTGGAGCTTTGCAGCGCGGTTCTGCATCGGCACGAGCTCGTCCACGAGCAAGCTCTCTGCTGGACCCGTGAGCAGACCGCAGCTCTCCTCATCGCGCGCATACGCGCTCGTCGCCTCGCGATCGATCGCCAGCAACAACGTCGACGGCAGCTCGACCCCGCGCGCCGCCCACGGGTGTTTGTCGAGGTCACGCATCGGTCACCAAGCGTACCTCTTGTCCCACTTCGCCGGCGGAAAGTATCGGTCACCACGGTCGCAGGCGATCGCGACGACGCAGCCCTCTTCACCTCGCGCGAGCATTGCCTTCGCGATCTGCACCGCGGCCCAGGCATTCGCGCCCGTGGAGTGACCGACCGAGATCCCTTCTTTTGAGAGGATTTCATCGGCCATGTCCCAACCGTCTTCCGTCGTCACGCGCATCGTCTCGTCGGGGACGGTAGGATCATAGATCGCGGGCACCAAGCTCGTCGGCAAATGCTTGAGACCCTCGAGGCCGTGCATCGCCTCCGCGGGCTCGACAGCGACGCATCGGATGGGACGAACCTGCAGCTTCATGCGTCTTGCGACGCCCATCATGGTCCCCGTCGTTCCGAGCCCAGCGACGAAGTGCGTGAGTCGATCCCCCACCGCGGAGAGGATCTCCGGACCGGTGCCGAGGAAGTGCGCGAGGGGGTTGGATGGGTTGCTGTATTGGTCCGGGTAGAAGTATCGATCGGGTTCTTTTGAGACGATTTCTCTCACGAGACGGATCGCGCCGTCTGCGCCCTCCATCGGGTCGGACCAGACGATCTCCGTACCGAACGCGCGCACCACGTCCTTGCGCGCCTGCGAGACGTTCGAGGGCATGACGAGGCGCACGGGGATGCCGAAGGCGGCGCCGAGCATGGAGTACGCGACGCCGGTGTTGCCGCTCGTGGAGTCGA
>JANYHY010000728.1 GCA_025362165.1 Myxococcales bacterium
CACGCCCGTCGCCGCTCGCCCACACTCGCGCGCCCAAAGCACCATCGGCGCGCGGGGCGGGTTGCCCGAGGACTCCCAAGTAGGTGATGAAGCTCTCGTTGCCGTTGTCGTCATAAGTCTTTCGCCAACCCGATTGTCCGCCCTTGTCGAGGACGGGTCGTCGGTCGGCGTCGAGGCGGTGATTCTCTAGTCTCTTGCCGCGCGCGTCGAAGACCCACTGATTGAAGACGAAGCCATATTTGTTGGCAATGGGCTTGCCGTCGATGCCGAGGCCAACTTGCTCGACTTCATTGCCGTGCTCGTCATAGCTAGTGACCATCCCGGCGACGCCGTCATTGTTCGATATGGGCTGATGGTCGACTCCGAAGAACCTCTGATCGGTGATGTAGCCGCGCACGTCGAACTTCTGTGTGTATTCCGAATATCCTAGTTTGGATATTACGGGTTTGCCGTCCACTCCGAAGTACGCGTGCTTGACCATGTCTCCGCGGTCGTCGTATTCGCTGGTCTCGCGCGCGACGAGTCCGTTCATCCCGAAAGGAGCGCCGGCGGCGTTGAAGAAGGTCACGTCCACCTCGTTGCCGCGCTCGTCGTATCCGGCCTTCCTGGTTACCCAACCGGACGTGCTGGGGTGTGGATTGCCATCGAGGCCGAAGCACGCGAACTCAGTGCCGTTGCCGCGCTCGTCGAAGCGATACTTCCAAGTCGCACAGTCGCTCGTGCCGCGCGCGGGCGCGCCGTCCACGCCGAAGAACGCGAGCGAGACCACGTGCTGGCGAGCGTCGAAGGTGCGCATGACGCGCGCGAAACCACGCGTGCTGCGCGTGGGCCGCTCGTCGATACCGAGGAAATTCTCCTCGATCACGTTGCCCCGCGGGTCGTAGATCTTGGACCAAGTCGCATATCCGTCTTCGCACGTAGTTGGTTTGCCATCGATACCGAAGTAGCGAACTTCGATGATGCGTCCGGAGCCATCGAGCTTGAACCGCTCCGACGTGTAGCCGGTGACGAGCAGGGGCTTGCCGTCGACTCCGAAGTAGTCGTACGCGACGACCCGACCGCGGTCGTCATAGGTCGTCTTCTTGCTGGCCCAGCCGCCGTTACCGAGCGTCGGGCGACCGTCCATGCCGAAGAGCGCAGTCGTGATGACGTCTCCGTGCTCGTCGCGCTCCCATGTCACGCGGTTGGTGCCCGCGAGCTTGGGAGTCTCGTGGTCGAGCGCAGGCTGTCCGCGAGCGTCGCGGAACACGCGCTCTCGCAGCTCGCCGTGAGCGCCATAGGTGGAGGCGCGCTCCGCATAGCCACGTTGCATGTTGGTCGCCTTGCCGTCTGCGTCGAAATACACTGAGCGCGCGTCGTGACCGAGCGCGTCTCGCTCGATCGTTCGCTTCACCCAACCATCCAACGTGGCGGCTGGCGTACCGCCCGCAGACAGCGCGGTCTCGCTGGTAGGCAATCCGTGCGCGTCGACTTCGTAGGTGTAGCCGAACGCGCCTTGCGAGTCCGTGCGCGGAGACCCATAGATGTTCGCGAACGTGATCTTGGTGACGAAGCCCGAGGCGTCGAACGTGAGTCGCTGCACCGAGACGTCGCTGCCTTCGATCTTTTGAGGTTGGTCGTCGAGGTCGTGTCGCTCGAGGCGAGTGCCGTCGTCGGAGAACACCTCGCGCCGCAAGAAATCGCCCTCCGGAGAGCTCACGACGACGTGCTCGACGCGGCCGTCGTCGCGATATGCGTAGTCCCAGGACGCGGACACGACCGCTGTTCGGGCGCCGAGCTCGACGTCTGCAGCCGGAAGATTTCGAGCGTTCACGACGGCGACCCTGACGACCCGCCCGCGACGCTCGGTCACCTGATAGGTGCTCGCGCGGTGCTGCTGTTCGGATCCAGAGAGAGGCGCCGCGCACGTGAGGACACCGCGCCGACTCACGACGGTCGCGCAGTAGGAGACGCGCGCGTGGTCGTACCACCACCAACCCAGGGCTCCGATGAGCGACACCGTGACGAGAGAGGCGACCGCGCCAGTCACCGCGCGATGGCGTCGCATCGCTTGCAGCAATCGACGTCCGACTCCCGGCGGCGAAGCGTGGATCGGGCGGTCCTCTGCGAACGCCTCGAGATCAAGGGCGAGCGCTCGCGCGTCGGCGTATCGGTGCTTGGGATCCTTTGCGGTCGCGACCGCGATGATCGTCGCGAGCGACTTCGGCACCGCGCGATCCACCTTGTCTGCTCGCACTGGCTCGACCGCGAGCACTTGATGAACGAGCTCAGCCTCGGTCTCGCCTTGCAGCAACGGTTGCCCGGTCGCTAGCTCGTAGAGCGACGCTCCGAGGGCGTAGACGTCCACTCGCGCGTCGATCGTCGCGAGCTTGCGAACGAGCTGCTCGGGCGGCATGTAGCGGAGCGTGCCGAGCACCTTCACGTCGCTCTTGGTCAATCCCTTGGCTTCGTCAGCCAGCTTGGCCAAGCCGAGGTCCATGATGACGACGCGCTCGCCATCGATCGTGAGCATCAGGTTGCCTGGTTTGATGTCGCGGTGAACCACGCCTTTCTCGTGCAAGTGATGGAGCCCGTGCGCGGCTCCCGCGAACAGCGTGGCTAGCCGCTTGTGAAACCCGGCGTCTCGCGCGAGGACCGGAGCTGCAGCCTTCTCTCCGGTCGCGAGCGCGATTTCGTCTGTCGCCTTCGGCTCGCGCACGGACGCTGCTGCTGCCAAGTGACCGCCACGGAGAGCCGCGCCGCTGGTCCGCCACTGAGAGAGCACCTCGCCCGCTTTTGCGAGATCGACTCCCTCCACATACTCCATCGCGAAGTAGTGACGGTCACCCTCTGACGCCGAAGTGAAGACCTTGATGACGTTTGGGTGATCGCATCGCGCGAGAGCTGCGACCTCGCGCTTGAAGCGCTCCACTGCAGTGGGATCTGCGGCGAGCGTCGGCGGGAGCACCTTGAGCGCCACCACGCGATGGAGGCTGCGTTGCCGCGCGCGATAGACGATCCCCATGCCACCGCGGCCGACCTCTTCGAGCAGCTCGAAGTCACCAAGCGCGGCTCCGCTCGACATGACCTCGTCGACAGGGTCGTCCGTCGTGGCCGAAGCGGTCTCGGTCTCGATGAGCTTCTCGTCTTCGAGCGAGACGGTCTTGCCGCGCAATCGGCCGAGCAGGCTCGTCAGCGCCTCGCGCGCGTCAACTCCGCGGAGATTCTCTCCAGTCGCGTAATCCAAGTAGTCCGCTCGGCGCACCTCCTCGATGGGCTCGTTGGTGTCGCGGCGAGTGCGTCGCGTGGTCTTGTTGAGGATGCCGACCGACTCGTGTCCGAGGTCGTCCTCTTGATAGACGGCGATCGGATGGATCGGAATGATCGCGCCAGCACCAACGAAGTACAAACTGCCCGCGGTGACCTTCGCGGTCTGCGGCGGTGGAGAGGTCATCGGGAATCCGGCGATGCCCGTGAGGTCTTGCCACGCCGTCTTGTCGGACTTGTCGAGCCGCGTGTACGCGAGGCGAAGACCGCCGAACATCGCTGGCGCGTCGAGCACACACACGAGCGCTTTGAGCCAGAGGTCCTCGAATCGCTCGTAAAATGAGCCGCGCCGTTGCGCTCCGTGCCCAAGCACCGCGTTGCGATACGCGACGACGAGACCGAAGAAGCCAAGGATGCCATCACGGCTCGCGGCCTTCGCCACCTCCGCAGGAACGGCAGAGGCCTCCGCGGCGGCCGTCGCGAGATCGCTCACCGCAGACCATCCTTCGGTCTTGCGCGACAGCTCACCGAACGTGCTCGCGAGCGGCAAGAGCCCCGCGTCCGCGCGCTTGCCGAGAGCCGCGTCGAGGTCGCGCAGCAGCGAGAGCCAGTGTCCCGCGGAGGGGAGCGTCAGCGCTTCGAGAGCGCGCGCGAGATCGCTCTTGGTGTCGAGCGCTCTCTCCAACCAGACGCCGATGCGCGCCGCAGCCGCGAGCTTCAACGCAGCCTCTGCGAGGTAGTACGCGTTGTTGTGACGCTCGACGCTCGACTTCGCGTTCACGGCTCGACGGAGCAGCTGCGCGAGCGGGAGCGGAAGCGTGCGAAGCAGTCGCTGCGTGTCTCCCTCGCCTTGGCCGTTCCTCGAGTCACTCATGCAATGACACTTAGAAGTATCAGCTCCTCGCCACCATTTGTCGTCGCCTCTGGCGAACGACAACAGCTGATGTGGATCACGCTCGTGGTGAGCCAGCTCTCATTGAAAGAGCGACGTCCGTCCGATTTGTCCCGTGCCGATCACGACCGCTCCAAACGCCGCGGGCTTGAAGCCCTCGTTTGGACCCGCGGAGTCGATCACGTAGGTCACGCCTCCGCCGAGCAATAGACCGATCGACGTCGTCGTTCCGCCAGAGCCCAACACCGGCAGCGACGGCATGATGCCCAAGTAGGTGAGGATGCCGTTCTTGCTAGCCGTGAGCCGTTGGAACGCGCCGCCCAACTGCACTGACAGAGGAAACGCCTCCTGCTTGCCTGGGTTGTAGCTGTCCACCGCGAGCGCGACGCCGATGCCTCCGGGCACGGAGGGGTCGAGGATTGGTTTTTCGATCCAAGGCGCGCGCGTGACTTGGAAGTTCGCGAGCATGATCGGGATCGTCACATAAGCGCGAAGGCACGAGCCGACCTTGCCGAGCGGTTCGAACTCCCAGCTCCCGCAGAGGGCGGCGGTCGTGACGCTCGCGCTCGCGATGTCTCTGCGAAAGCCAACGGACTCGGCGCCCTGCCACGGATGGACACCGCGGAGGGCGTCCGTGAACAAGATCGCGGTGCCAGATCCATCTGCAGGATCGGACGACACGATGAGCCGAAGTCGAGAGTCCCCATCGATGGGCAAGTGCGGGATCACGAACTCGCGGCCGGGCCCGTTCACGACGAGCCATGGATCATCCACGAGCTTGCGGTTCTGCGCCTCGGCAGGCAGGTCGATGCGCTCCACAGTGACATGGAGCAAGAGCGGCGCGCTCACGAAGCGTGGGAGCAGCGGCGTGTTGATGACGACGCGACACATGCCCTTCTGCAGCGGGTCTGGGCGGATCACGAACGACTGCGACGCGAGCGCTTGTCCAGGCCGATGCGGGCACTGATCGATTGGCTTGGCCTTGGCGAGGTTCTCGCGCGCCGGGTTGCACTCGACGCGGATGTCACCAGGGCCCAAGTCCGGCATGAGCATGGGCGCGCGCGAGCCGTTCGCGGCGGTCTGCAGGTTGGGGATGTCGACGCGGAAGGTCGCGGAGACGACGTTGCTCCGCGTGGGCGCGTGATCGACGTTGAACGCGCTCACACGCAGCGTCGTCCCTTTTCCGAGCAGCTTGAGCGGCCCGCGCGAGAACCCGTTCATACTGCAAGCTTCGGTGGGCTCGACGTCGACGGGGACCGACACTTCGCGCGCGAACCTCGTCACCACCACATTGTTGCACTCGTCGGCGACAGCCAAATATTGGAACTCGCCAGCCTCGGCGGGCGTCGGCCACTTCACGATCACTTGCAGCTCGCCCTCTGGCGAAGGCGAGGGGATCTCGCTCGGATCGCACTGCAGCGTCGGCGGCGCCATCGGAGGTGTCTGGGGCATCTGCTGCGGTCGTTGCATCGGTGCGGAGAGCATCGGCGGAGGCTCCACGTGCGGGATACGCTTGGAGGTGATCCATCGGTTGGTGTTGGTGATCTCGTGCCCGACCAACGTCGGGTTGTAGCGGAGGCCGTCCAGCGGCGACCAGACGGTGATCGCAGTGGACGCGTATGCCAAGTAGTTGCGGATGGCGACGAGCATGCCGTCGTTGTGACCTTGACCCGCGCCGACTCGCGCTCGCGCCGCACATCCTGCGCCGGGCTTGTTGCAGAACCAGGAGGTCGGTTCGGAGATCGCGTGCTCTATCGCGTCGTGCTCTTGCGGAGTGAGATCGAGCGAGTGCATCCAGAGCTGGCCCGCGAGTGGGAACAGCTCGGGCGCGGCCGCGACGACACCAGGCTCGGCGTTGCCAGCTGTGACGATCATCATCGGGTTCTCGTCAGCGCGCGGAGCTTCCTCCGACGACGTGTCCTTCGGTGCAGGCGCGGGTGCTGGAGGTGTTGGAGCTGGGGTAGGCCTCTGCGCAAGCGCGGGCGAAGCGACCAGAGCAGCGAGCACCGCTGCGAGTACGAGAGGTCTTTTCATTGGGGGAGATGATCTCAGGGAATGATTTGAACTTCGGGCGAGTCGCATGACGTCGTCGCCACGAGATCGGGAGTGACGTGAATGGACGCCGTACCAGGACCGATCGGCAGCACCGTCACGACCGAGGGTTGCGGAGAGCTCTCACCGCTGAGCGTGTACGTGGACAGGCTCAGTTGAACGTCCGCGGTGCCGCCGATGGTGATGCTCACGGACATCGCGATGCGTTGGCCGAGCACGTCGCGCGCGACCATTTGACAGAGAGGGAGCGACATCGAACCCACGTGCATTTGCTGATTGATCGCGGTCACGATCAAAAATCGCGGCTCGGCATCGAGATCCAGCGTCTTGCGCGAGGTCTCCGTGACGCCGAGCTCCCCGGATGACGCAGAGATCGTGACCAGTCCACCGAGAGCGCTGAAGCAGGCGTAGGCGGTCGCGTTGCCCGCGTTGTCCAGGTTCACAGTGAGTGTGGGGCTGCGTTGTTTGCAGTCCGGGCTCGTCGCGAACTCCACCTCGGTGCTCGAAGACTCGAGCCTCACGGGCGCGCCCTCGATCGACGTCGGATCTCCGGCGGGCGCCACAGTGCGAATCACGAGCTGCCGTTGTCGCGGCGTCGCAGGCCACGCGGCGCCAGGATCGAGAGGCTGACTGCCGCACTTCAAGAGCGAATAGGTCGCGGGGACTCTTTGTTGCTGGCCAGAGGCCAATCCGCCGACATTGAGGCTGAAGCTCGTCGTCGCTTTGGGGAGACCCGCAGGAAGTACGTTGACGTCGAGCGGCTGGCTCTTGTCCGACCACACGGCCTTGACGGTGGTGGCGGCCGAGCTCGACCCTGCGTCCACTGCGAAGTGAGCGATGCCTTGTGCGTTGCCCGTGCAGCGGAAGTAGCCGCCGTCGTTCACGCACGATCCGTCCGTCGCGCGCAGCGTGAGCGCGGTCGAAGGAACCACCTGAATGTCGACGAACGCGCTCTTGGCGGGCTGCCCTGCCTCCGTCAGGATGATCGTGACGTTCTGCGAGGACCTCTGGCGATTCGTCGCCAGCGCGTCGGAGGACGAAGCGAACAGCGGACCCACTGAGTCTCCGGTGATCGTCACGACTCCATCGCGATCGAGCGGGTGGGTCGAGCTACACGCCGCGAGTTGGAGTCCGCACAGCAAGAAAATGATCTGCTTCATGTCAGCCAAGGACCTCTGCGTACTCACTGCCAGTGGGGTGCCGATGCCACTGCATCGCATAGTGCGGAAAGCCCGCGGCGTCCGTGAAGCTACACGGCCCGAGCTCGTAGTCGGTGTGCCAGACGGCCGTGCCGGTGGTCGCGTCCATCGCGAGGTGGTGTCCCGTGACGTCGTTGTCCACCGGCGGCGTAGGCAGTGCGATCGCTTCCGCGGAGTGAGAGATCGAGAGCTTTGGATCCACGTACTTCTCTATCTCGGAGAGCGGCACGCGCGCGACGCGTCCACCTGGAAGCGGCAGCAACAAATGAACAGAACCGCTATCGTCAGTCATCCGGATCCTCCTGAAGTGACTAAGAGCCACACTACCACAAGCCACTCCTGCGCACGGGAAACGGCATGATCACGGCGGTGTTGCGCACTGTGATCCGCGGCGCCGCTCGCGACTTTCGCGGTCGGTTCGGGACGAGCGTGTTGCGGATCTTCATCGTGTCTGCGCTCTCTGGTGCGACCGCCAGCGCGACGCCTGCGCTCATCGGGATGGCCATCGACACCGTGACGGGCGCTCCGGCGTCACCCATTCCGCTGCCGGGTTTGAGCGGCTACCTCGCGAGATGGTTTGGTGGAAGGGGAGAGACGTTCGCGGTCTCGGCGGCGGTGATCGGGACGACGCTGAGCGTGGCGCTCACGATGCTCGCGATCAGGTTGTCTGCTTCGCTTGGAGCGAGATCGTCCGCCGCGCTGAGAACCGCGATGTTGCGCAGCGCACTCTGTTCTTCGGCGATCGAGCGCGAGCGCCTCGGCGCCACTGCGAAGGCGGGTCCAGGCCACAAGCCACCGCGCGGCACCGATCTAGTGCGCGTCGCGATCGCGAGCACCGCTCCAGCCGTCGCAGAGTTCGTCGTCACAGCGCTCACCAACTTGCCGCAAATCGTCTTCGGTCTCCTCGTGCTCTTCTATGATCTGTCCACTTCGGGAGCTGCGATCGCTGCTGTTGGTGGCGTCGTGCTCTTCGGGCTCTCGCGTGTCATCTCGCTGAGCGCCACCAAGCGCGTGTCGAGCGCGTTCGCGGCGATGCAGTCCACCGACGCGGCTCTCTTCGGCAAGCTCGGCGAGACGCTCGATCACGGAGAGGAGTTGCGGTTGCTCGGCGCGCGCAAGCAAGCGGTGCGCGAGTTTGGAGACGTCGCAGACGCGTGCGCAGTGAGCCGGACCACGCACGCGAACGCGCTATCGCGTGCCGGGCAGGTGAAGAGCGCGTTCATGGC
>JANYHY010000731.1 GCA_025362165.1 Myxococcales bacterium
TTGGATCCAGAGCACGTCTGCGTGACGACTCCGTTGCAGTCCGTGACGCTGTGCAGATCCGTCGAGCACTTCGCCGAGCACGTGCCGCCTTCGTTCGTGCTGCTGTCGCCACCTGGAAGGATCGGTGTCTCGTCCGTGCTGCCGCCATCGTCTGCGTCCACGTCGCCCGCGTCATCGCAGAAGACGGTCGTGCTGCCGCATGTCCCGTTGCTCGCCGAACACCCTGCGGCGCCGCTCCCGAAGAGAGTCGCCAGACCCGCGAGCGCGAGCCCGATACCCAAAAGAGAGAGTCGAGCGGTCGAGCTACTTGCGAACATGAAGACCTCCAAGAGAACTGTGGTCCCCCGCAGCGCGAGTGTCGACCAAGAAAAGACTCTCTAGAATTTACACCAAGTTCCCCCGCGTGGCTTCAATGATCTGGTGAGAGGCGAGAGTGCCGTTATGATTGCTCAATGGTAGTGCGCGCGGGCTGGCGCTGGGATCGTACGACCAAGGCATACGTCGAGGAGTGGCAGCCTCGGTTCGTGCCGCATCACCTCGATCTCGCGCGTGAGCTCGGCCTTGGTCCAGGAGATCGCGTCGCGGTGATCGATGCAGGTCCCGACGTGTTGCCGTTCGCTCGCGCTGTGGCGCCCCATGGGCGGTTGCACGTGCAAGAGCGCGATCGGGCGCTGCGCGTTGCATGCGAAGGGACTCTCGCGCGCGCTGGACTTCATGCGCAGGCGACGTTCGCCGATGACGACTCGTTGGGCACGGACTTCGACGCAGTGGTTTGCGCGTTCGGTCGGCGGCAGGTCGCAGAGGGTCGCGTCGCGCTCGCAAAGTGGCGAGACGCGCTCAAACCAAACGGCAAGCTAGGCGTGATGGTGTGGGGTCCCGCGCACCCCGATGATCCGCTGGACTGGCTCGCCGAGGCCGCCAATCAGATCGATCCGGCGCTCGATTTCCGGCGCGTTCGCGTCGACACGGATCGAGCCGCGCTGGCGGGTTTGATGGAGTCGGCGGGGCTCGCGCTCGTCCGGCACACCGTCGTGCAGCACAACGTCACGTTCCGCAGCGCGCTCGACCTCGTGAAGGCGCTCGTGGACGCGAGTGAGTGGCGAGCCGAATACGCGACGCTCCCTCAAGCTGTCGCTTCCCGCATGACCGCGCGCGTTTGTGAGCTCGCCGGAGGTCCCGACGCTCCGGTCGTCTTCGATCTCGTCGCGACCATCGCCATCGCGGGCTTGCCCGGCGCCGAGATCGAGCTGCCGCACAGGCCGAGCGTGAAGGTGCCGGTGACGGCGTGAGCGTAGTCGACTGGAAGGCGGAGATCGTCAAGGAGGCGCTCGCGGCAAGCTCGGCGCTCGCACGTGAGCGCGCTGCGTGTGAGCCGAGTGCGCTGGCGAAGGCCGTCGCAGAAGACGCCGCGGAGCGCGGGCACTCGAACGGACAAGCCTTGATGGGCGAGCACGACGTTCATTTTCGCGCAGTCCCTGTCTGCGCAGAGGGCTGCGTCTTCTGCTGCCATCAAGCCGTCATGGCCACGACTCCCGAGATCGTCGCGATCGTCGACTACCTGCGCGAATCGTTGACGCCAGCGGCGCTCGCGACCGTGCGCGCTCGTGTGGAGGAGATCGCCAAGCGCACGCGCGACCTCACGCATCGCGAGTGGTACTCGAAGCAACAAGCGTGTCCGTTGCTCGACGAGAAGAGCGGAACATGCGTCGCGCACGAGGCGAGGCCGCTCGCGTGCAGAGGCGCGAACTCGCTCGACGTGCGCGCGTGCATGGACGCGTTCGACGGCAAGAACCTCGATGCGCCGATCCCCAAGAGCGCGTTCCAGGAAGCGGCGATGCAGTCCTCTTGGCTCGGCGCGATGGCCGCGATGGCCGAGGCCAACCTCGATCCAGAGGCGTACGACGTCTCGCAAGCGCTCGCGCTCGCGCTGGCCAGAGAAGACGTCCCGGAGCGTTGGGCGCGCGGTGAGAAGCCGCTCGCCGAGGCGCGAATCGCTCGCTCGCTCGAGCGCAGCCGGGGGTATGCAGCGCTCTACGATCCAGCGCGGTTGCTGTTGCACAAGCGCGTCGGTCACCAAGCACCCAAAAAAAAGCCAAAGAAGCGTTAGAGCGCTGAGCGAGCGACATGGCTTTTCGCCTTCGGGGAAATGCGCTACATCGCTGCGTCCAATCTCTAGGCCTCTCAGTTCAGGAGCGTTTCATGTCGCGTTACCGTTTTACGTCCGAGTCCGTCACCGAAGGCCACCCGGACAAGCTCTGCGACGCCGTCTCGGATTCGATCCTCGACGCGATCCTCGCGCAGGACCCCCGCGCGCGCGTCGCGTGCGAATCGCTCGCGAAGACCGGCATGGTCGTCGTCGCCGGCGAGATCACGACCACCGCGGTCGTTGACTACGCAACCATCGTCCGAAGCACTGTGCGTGACATCGGCTACACGAACTCCGACATGGGCTTCGACGCGACCACCTGCGCCGTGCTCACCGCCGTCGAGAAGCAGAGCCCAGACATCTCTCAAGGCGTCACTGAAGGCGAGGGGATGTACAAGGACCAGGGCGCCGGCGATC
>JANYHY010000742.1 GCA_025362165.1 Myxococcales bacterium
GCCATGAACAAGATCGGTCTCCTCATCGCCCTCGGCACCGCAACCTTCGTCTCGCTCGCGAACGCTGGAGCGCCTAGCGCTCAGGTCGCGAAGAAGGACACGTTCAGCATCGACTCGAGCGGAGAGTGCAAGGCAGGCGCAGAGTGCGTCGTGCTGCTCAAGCTCACGGCGATCGACCAGAAGGATCCCAAGACCAATCAGGTCATCAGCTTCCACGTCAACAAAGAGTATCCCTACAAGTTCAAGGCGACCGATACCGCCGGTGTCGATTTCACGGGCACGGACGAGGCGGGCAAGAACGTGTTCTCCAAGCGCTCGGGTGACTTCGCGCTGGACGCCGCCAACGAGAAGGTTGGCGTGATGAAGGTGCACTTCAAGGCCGCAAAAGCCGGCACCACGACCATCCCGGGGACGTTCAAGCTGAGCGTGTGCTCGGCAGAGAACTGCCAACTGGAGACTGCGGAGCTGGCGATACCGGTCGTCGTCAAGTGAGGCGTCGTCAAGTGAGCTTCAAGTGAGCTGCGAAGTGAGCTGCCAAGTGAGCTGCCAAGTGAGCTGCCAAGTGAGCTGACTGGGACGCGGCGAAAGCGATAGACTCGTCCACGATGAGCGACACGAAGACGCGCACGTTCGCAGAGACCGTCGCCAAGCGTGTCGAGCAGCGCTTCTTGGCCTCGCAGCGCGTCCTGTCGTTCGACGAGTACCTGGAGCTTTGGGCGAAGAAGCCCGTGCCGCAGTCGCGCGACGCGAGCCGCTACCTACGCGACGTGTTCGATCACTACGGCACAGAAGCGATGGCGCATCCGTGGGGCACCTTCACGCGCTTCCGCTTGTTCGATCTGCCGTGGGAGGCAGACCGCCGCGGCGCGCTCATCGGCCAAGAGCACGTGCAGGGCGAGATTTACCGCGCGCTTTCGAACTTCGCGCGTGAGGGACGACCCAGCAGGCTCGTGCTGCTCCATGGGCCGAACGGCTCCGCCAAGAGCACGATCGTCGCGTGCATGTTCCGCGCGCTCGAGGACTACTCGCAGAAGGACGAGGGCGCTCTCTACCGTTACAACTGGGTCTTTCCCTCGAGCAAGACGCTGCGAGGCAACCTCGGCTTCAACAAAGACGAGCACCCCTCGACGCCGCCGCAAACGAGCTACGCGCACCTCGCCGATGATCACCTCGACAGCAAGCTCGAGCTCGAGGTGCGTGATCACCCGCTCTTCTTGATCCCGATCCCCGAGCGACGCGAGCTGTTGGATCGCGCGTTCGAGGAGGCTCGCGCGACGGACGCGAGCGTGGAGCCGCCTTGCGAGTGGATCTACAAAGGGCAACTCTCGCACAAGAGCCAGCGTGTCTTCGAGGCGCTGCTTGCCTCGTACAAAGGCTCTTACACCGAGGTGCTCAAGCACGTGCAGGTGGAGCGCTACTTCATCTCGCAGCGCTATCGCACGGGCGCGGTGACGATCGGCCCGCAAATGAGCGTGGACGCTGGAGAGCGCCAAGTGACAGCGGATCGCTCGCTCTCGGCGCTGCCCCCTTCGCTCCAATCGATGCCGCTCTTCGAGGCGACTGGAGAGCTCATCGACGCGGCGGGTGGTCTGCTCGAGTTCAGCGATCTGCTCAAGCGCCCGCTCGACACGTACAAATATCTCCAACTCACGGTCGAGACCGGCGAGGTTTCCCTCACGCAACAGAACGTGCAGCTCAACTGCGTGATGGTCGGGAGCGCGAACGAGGTCCACCTCGATGCGTTCCGTGAACACCCAGAGTTCGCGAGCTTCAGAGGAAGGCTCGAGCTCGTGCGGATGCCGTATCTGCGAAGCTACGTCGAGGAGCAGCGCATCTACGACACGCACGTCGCGCCGCAAGTGCGCCGCCACGTAGCGCCGCACGCGACGATGGTCGCGGCGATGTTCGCGGTGCTGACGCGCATGCGCAAACCGACATTGGATCGCTACGGCCGCTCGATGCAGGCCCCGCTGAGCGCGCTCACCGCGGTCGAGAAGCTCGATCTGTACGCGACGGGGCGCGTACCATCGCTACTCGATGCAGACGCGCAGAAGACTCTTCGCGCGAACATCCGCGCTGTGCATGACGAGTCCGACGCTTATCCGATCTACGAGGGCCGCGTCGGAGCGAGCCCGCGGGAGATGCGCGTCGCGATCCTCGATGCCGCGCAGTCGCCAAAATTCCGCTGTCTCTCACCGCTCGCCGTGATGGAAGAGATCGAGCAGCTCTGCGAGCGCAAAGCGGAGTTCGAGTGGCTGCAGCAAGAGCCCCTCGGCGGCGGCTACCACGACACCAAGCAGTTCCAGGAGTCGCTGATGAGTCGGCTCCTCGACACGTGGGAGCACGAGCTGTATCGCGCGAGCGGTCTCGTCGACGAGGCGCAGTACGGCGAGCTGTTCGATCGCTACGTGCAACACGTCAGCGTGTGGGTGAAAAAAGAGCGGATCCGCAACAAGCTCACGGGCGAGTCCGAGGAGCCCGACGAGAAGCTGATGAAGGAGGTCGAGAGGATGCTCGATCTCAAAGGAGAACCGAAGGACACGCGCGCGGCGATGCTCTCCGCTGTCGCCGCGTGGGCCCTTGATCACCCTGGAAACAAGGTCGATCCCGCGGTGGTGTTCCCACACTACCTGAAGCGAATCAGAGACATGATCTTCGGCGAGAAGCGCGCGAGCGTGGCGGGTCGGGCGCGCGACATCGTGATCTTCGTGCGCGAAGACGGAGCCGGTCTAGAGGGCGAGCGCAAGCGGGACGCGGAGGCGACCGTCAAGCGGATGGTCGAGCAATTCGGTTACTGCCCGAGCTGCGCCGCAGACGCCGCGAGCACGACGCTCCGACGCCGCATGGGCGACTTGGTGGTGTGATCGTTACACTTCCTGGGGGACAGCGCTCGATCGGAAATGAGGTGTTCGCGCTCGCGGTCCCGGCGATCACGACGTCACTCTTGCAGACGCTCGTCTTCGTCGTGGACCGCGTCATGCTCGGGCATCACTCGCCGACGTCGCTGGCGGCAATGCAGCTCGCAGGGCCAGTCGAGTGGAGCGTGCTCAGCATATTTCTGGCCTTCGAGGTCGGAACGCTCGCGCGCATCGGGAGGCTCGTCGGCAAAGGTAATGCGACGCAGGCGCGCAGGGCCGCGATCGTGTCCATGGGCTTGGCGGTAGGCCTTGGTCTGTTGCTCGCTGGGCTCGCCCCGCTCGTGCGAGCAGCCGTCCCACGCGCCGCCCCGCACGCATCCGCCCTTGTCGTGCGCGCAGCGACCGACTACCTCGAGGTCACGCTCGCCGCATCTCCGCTCGCGTTCTTGGGCGCTGTTTGCATCGCGACACTCCAAGCTTCTGGAGACACGCGCACTCCGTTGTTCATCGGCTCGTTCGCGAACGCCGTGCACATCGGCACCAATCGAGTCCTGATTTTAGGCGCTTTCGGCGTCCCCGCGCTCGGCGCACGCGGTGCCGCGATCTCTACGGCGTTCACGTTCGCGCTCGAGACGGCGCTGGGCATCCTCGCGCTCTCACGCGTCGGTCGTCCCGTATCTCTCCGGCGCCAGAAGGAGTCCCGCGCCGGATCAGCGCGCAGCTACGGCGTGGAGCTCGCGGCGATCGCGCGCGTGGGTTGGCCCGCCATGCTCGAGCGTGTCGTCTACCACGTCGGATTTCTCGGGTACGTGGGCATCATCGCGACGCTCGGTGACGTATCGATGGCAGCCAATCAATCGCTCATCAGCGTCGAGTCCGTGTGCTTCCTCTCCGCAGACGGCTTCGGCACTGCGTCCGCGTCGATCGTCGCGCGCAGGTTGGGCGCAGGCAAACGGGCAGAGGCGCTCGCCGCAGCATGGCTCGCCGCTCGTTGGGCGATGGCGTTGCTCACGATCTTCGGAGCGCTGCTGTTGTTGACGCGCACGGCGTGGCTGCCGCTGTTCTCTTCTGATCCGGAGATCACGCGTGTGGGTGCGTCCACCGTGCCGGTTCTGGCGTTTGCGCAGCCGTTCATGGCCGCAGGCATCGTGCTGTCGCAGTCTCTGCGAGGCGCAGGACAAACGCGCGTTGCCTTGCTCGTGAGCCTCGCCGGCGCGCTCGTCGTGCGACTCACGTTCACGTGGATCTTCGCGGTGAAACTCGCGCTCGGTCTCCCCGGCGTGTGGATGGGATCGACGGCAGACTGGATCGTCCGGAGCGCGCTCTTGGTCATCATCGGCGCAAGGCAGCGAAAACGCGATATATGGACGTGATGCGCGCTTTCTGTCTGCTCTTGGCTTTGGGTGCATGTGGGGACTTCAAGACGTCGACGCCCGCGGACGCAGGCAACACGGCAGCAGACACTGGCCCGCCTGCCACCAGTGGGCCCGGTCAATTCGGCGCGCTCCCCTCTGGCTACTGCTGCGCGACGAACGCGGACTGTCGTTACCGCAACTGCAAGACGTTCGGCCCGATCAAGATGTGCAGCGATCCATGCGACAGCAACGATGGCTGCAACTCTGCGCCAGGGCTCACGTGCAACAACGGCAACATGGCTTGCGAGCCTGCCACCGCGCTCGGCTGCGTCCCGGCCGCGCAGTGGCAGCTGGGCACGAAGCAGCTCGGTGACTGCTGCGTCGCCACGCACGACGGACACGCAGGACAAGAGTGCGTCGGCAACCGCTGCGTCGCGTTCGGTCCCGTGAGCAACCCGTACATCTGCACGAACGCCTGCAGCAAACCGTCGGACTGTCCCGGTGCGTATATGTGCTCGATCGATCAGTTCTGCGTGCCGAGCAACACGACTTCTTACACGTGCAAGTGATCGTGACGGCGGTGCACTAGTACCGCGACACAGTGGAATGGACCGATTGAGCTGTTGAGTACTAGGAAATCGGCGGGAGCTGATTTCCTAGTACTCAACAGCTCAATCGGTCCATTCCACTGTGTCGCGGTACTAGTGCACCGCCGTCACGATCACTTGCACGTGTAAGAAGTCGTGTTGCTCGGCACGCAGAACTGATCGATCGAGCACATATA
>JANYHY010000790.1 GCA_025362165.1 Myxococcales bacterium
GATCGGAGGCAGCGTCGAGCTGTCTTCCGGCGTGAGGTCTTCATGGACCAAAGCGCCGTTCGTGCCGTTCGTGGTCGGCTGAGGCTCTTGTGCTTGCGCGGGTTGCGGCGGCAACTTCGCGAGCTCGGCGTTCACTTGACCCGTCAACGAAAGCGCGGCGCACTCCCCCGCTACCTTGCGCGCGCGCGTCAACAACGAGCGAGCCTCTGCCTCGTCCGTTTCGCGCAGCAGCGCGCCGAGCTCGAAGAGCGCCTTCGCCTCGGCCTCGCGATCGCTCAACGTCTCCCGAACGCGCAGCGCGCGCGACATGCCCTCGATGGCCTCTGAGCGACGGTTCAACTGCAACAGGAGCTTGGTCTTGCTGTCGAGAGAAGCGACGAGCCCGACCACGGCGCCAATCGCCTCGCGGATCTCGACGCTCTTGTTGTAGTAGTCGAGCGCCTCCTCGAACCGGCCGAGCGCGACCATCGCGTTGCCGATGTTGGCGAGCGAGTACCCCTGCCCGGCCCGATCCTTGAGCTGCTCGCGAAGCTTGAGCGCGCTGCGATGCCAGTCCAGCGCCTCTTCGTATTTTCCGACCGAGTGGAGCGCGAGGCCCATGCTTCCAAGAGTGACCGCTTGTCCCCGCAGGTCGCCAACCTTCTCGCGCACGGCGAGGCTCTCGCGTTGCACGTTCATGCCCTCGTTGGGATGACCGAGCGCCATGAGCACCAGGCCGAGGTTGTTGAGCATGGCGCCGCGCGTGCGCAGATCGCCCATTTCTTCGGCCTTCGCGAGCACGGCGCGCGTGCGCAGATCTGCCTCTTCGTAGCGTCGCGCGTTCTCGAGCGTGAACGCTTCGCGCCCCATCACCCAGAGAGCGCGCGCCTCCGCACCGGGGACCTTCGCGAGCAGCGCCTGCGCCGCGCGGAACTCGACGAGCGCTTCGTCGTGGCGTCCGCAGAACTTGTGCACCAGGCCGCTCAAGGTGCGCGCGTCCGCGTCCAACCGATGAATCGTCGAGGCGTCGGGCTTTCCGTGCAGCATGTGCGCGGTCTCGAGCGCGTCGATCTGTCCGCGCAGCGTGGTCAACACTCCGAGCGTCTCTTCCTCTGCGAAGCGCGACCAGCTCGCGTTGGCGCCGTTCAACAAGAGCTGAGCTGCGAAGAGGCGCTCGTCGGCAGAAGCAGCGTGCGCGGCGAGACGCACCGCGAGCCCCACGATGCTCGACTCTGCGTCCTCTTGCGACGCGTAGTCATCCTTGATCGATTTGAAGATGCGCGCGTGGAGCTCCTCGCGCTCCTCCTCTTCGAGGGTGCCGTAGAGCGCGGACTGCATGACCACGTTGGAGAACTGAAACGCAGTGGTCTCGCTCGCGTAGATGCACTGCTTGCCGAGGCTCTTGACGACGCCGTGCTTCTCCGCGATGAGGCGCACCTTCTGGAGGAGCTTCAATTTGGGCAGATCCGTGAGCGCTGAGAGCACCGACGCAGTGAACGTCGCGCCCTCCACAGAGGCGTAGCGGAGGAGCTCGCGCGAGTCGTCGTCTAGCCTGCGGATGCGCTCCTCCACGACGGAGAAAGCGCTCGTCGGCACGCGCACGCTGTCGAAGCGCGCGTTGAACTCACCGGTCGTCTCGTCGACGATGCCGTCCTCTTCGAGCGTGGAGAGGTACTGCGTGATGAACAGCGAGTTACCGCCGCTGCGCTCGGCGAGCCATCGCTCGAACTCTTTGTTGCCTTGGTAACGCGGGTAGCGCTCACGCAAGACGCCGTCGAGATCGGTTGGCGTCATCTTCGGGACCGTCACGTCCGTGAAGAGCGAGTACCGGCCGAGCTCGTTGCGCACGTGCAATATCGGGTGACCCTTGCCGTCTCGTGAAGAGGCCGCGTCGTCCGCGCGGTAGGCGACCACGAAGAGCACGCGTTTGTTCGAGAGGTGGCGCGCGGCTGAAAACAGGAGGTTCGTGGAGCTCGTGTCTGCCCAGTGGAAGTCGTCCAAGATGAGCACGAGCGGGTGCGCCTCGGACGCCTTGCCGAGGAAGTTGATGTACTGCTGGAACATCTGCTCCTGGCTCGCCGCGTGACTCTTGTCGTCGTGGCCGAGGTGCTCTTTGAAGATCGCCGCAGTCTCGAGCGAAGACTCCAGCAAGCCGCCGACGACGGGCACGACGTGGATCCACGCGAGCGCGAGGTGGCCCATGAGCTTGGCCATCTCCTTTGATTTGCCGGGATCTCCGTCGTGCGCGACGATCTTCTCAAGCAGCTCTGCCCACGGCTCGAGCGCTTCGACCTGACCGACGTCTTGTCCGAGCAGCGGTGTGGAGCACTCGGTCGCGACGACGACGGGCGCGTTCGGCCCGGTGCGCTTGTGGAGCTCCTCTCGCACGGAATCGAGCATCGTCGTCTTGCCGATGCCCGCCTCTCCCGTGACGAACACGACGTTCTGCTTCTGCTTGAGCGCGCACATCGCGTCCGCGTGACTGACGACGATGCCCATCTCTCTCGTGCGACCGATCATGGGACGAGGGTGGCATAAAGTTGACCCCCGCGCGCGTTTCTCTTACCGCCCATGAGAGTGTCATCGGTGAAGGACGCGTTGAGCATCCGCGCTCGCGCCGCCGCTTTGTTCGGCTGTGCGGGTCTCGTCGCGTCCCTGTCACGTGGCGCTGCGCCAAAAAACGACGTCGGCGCGCTCGCTCAGGCGCTCGGAGACGAGGTGCACGGGAGCGTTCGGCCCGAGGACATTCGCTGGGAGCCGTCGCGTGGACCACTCGAGGACTGGCTGGTCGGCCGCTTCGTGTTGTTCCTCTCCGCGGACAAGCCCGGCGCCCCTCGAGACGTGGTTCGCGCGCGCGTTCGGCTGTCGCCAGAGGGTTACCCGATCGACATCGCGGACGCCCATGATCTCACCTCGACTCCGCTCGGAGACGATCACTCGCTCGTGCTGAAGGGCACGCACGCGGCGTTCGCGACCTTCGCGTTCGGCCAAGAGCAGAGCGTGACGGCGCTCGATCTCGGCGGGGAGGGCGCGCAGAACGCTGCAGAAAAGTCGGCCGATCGTGCGATGGCGTGGATCACCAACGTGCAGCAGACCGGCTCGGGTGACGGAGTCGGGCGCGTGGACGTGAGCTTCGATGCGCCTGCCAACCGAGTGGGTTTGGCGATCGGAGATCAAGCGCTGGCCATCGACGCGGCGGACGACTCTGGAGCGCGGCGTGCTCAGCTCGATCTAGAAAAGGGTGAGCTCGTCGGGCCCTCCGCGGGCATGCACGCGCAGGCGTCGCGACACTTGCCCAAGCGGCTCGTGTTTTGGGCTGTGGATACGGTGCGCGCCGTTCCATGGATAGGACCCGCGCCCGTCGCTTGGCTCGAAGAGCGAGCGTTCGCGCTCCGCGACACCGCCAAGATGGCGGCGTTCAAGCTGCACGGCGACACACCCGAAGACACGCTCGCAGCGCCCAATTCCAAGCCGATCGCGATCATTGACTCGTCAGGCATCGCGACGGACGACGGCGCGTGGCCACCCAAGAACCTCCCCTCGATCTGGAAGACCGCAGAGCCGGGAGAGGGCGAGTGGCGACCATGGGTCAAGCTGTGGCTCAGAAGGTTTCCCGCGCCTGCGGGAGTGGACGCGCCGACGCCTTTCATGACCACGTTCGTGCGACCCGACGAAGCGCGACCCTACTCGCACGTGATGCTCGTCGAGATGGATATGCGGCAGCTCGATCTGGAGATGGAGGCAGGCACCGAGGATCCAAAGCCGCTGACCGGACAGCACGGACCGGGCCGTTTGCCGCGAGATCCTGCCGTGATGACGCGCGTGGTCGCCGCGTTCAACGGCGCGTTCAAGACCGAGCACGGCAACTACGGCATGATGGTGCACAAGCGCGTGCTGCTCCCTCCGCAGCCGTTCGCAGCGACGGTGATCCTCACGGACGACGGGCGCGCCGGGCTCGGCACTTGGGGCGCGACCGCGGACATCGGTGGACTCGTCAAGGATGACGGATCAACTATCGCGGACTCGAGCATCATCTCGTATCGACAGAACCTCGATCCCTTGATCGATCGCGGAGAGGTGAACCCGACCGGTCGCGCGCTCTGGGGTTACACGCTGCCGGGCAATGGCATGCAGACCGAGCGCACTGGCATTTGCGTGACGTTCGCGGGCCACATGATCTACGCGTGGGGCGACGACGCGAGCGCGACCACGATCGGCAAGGCCTTCAAGATGGCCGGCTGCGACTATGGGCTGCACCTCGACATGAACCCGCACCACACGGGCTTCATCTTCACGACGATCAACGCGCTCAAGGGGCACGACTACCACTCGGAGTTGCTCACGCCGCTGATGGAGATCTCGACAGATCGCTACATCGAGTACGCGCCGAAAGATTTCTTCTACATGCTGATGCGCGATCCAACTCCGCGCGCGGGAGGCGTTGTTTGGGCGCCGGACCCTGGTACGCAGCCTGCGCCTGCTTGGGCGCCGAGCGTGTGGCGCGGCAAGTCTCGCAGTGGACCACCTGACAATGTGGACGTCGTGATGTTCGAGCCGGATCGCGCGGGGTTTCGCGTCGCGGCTGGCTCAAAAGAGCCAGATGCGGGGACGGGTGCAGAATACACGCATGAGCTCGGAGATGATGACAGCAAGCGCGTGGTGTGGTCGATCGGTCTCGGCACGGCGACCTCCGGTCGATCCATGGGGTTGTCATTGTCGGGCAAGAACGTGCTCGCCAATAGCGACGACCACGACACCGCACGGTTGATCGTGCGCGCGAGCGGCGCGGCGCAAATCGCGACCGCCGACGAGACCGCAGACGTCGCTGGTGAGGTCGACGTGGTCGAGCTGCCGTTGCTCGCGGACAAGGGCGTGGTGCAGCCTGGCGCGTCGCTCGTCTCGACCACGCATGGCAAAGAGGCACCCCAAGTTCGAGCAGCGCTCGGCGTCACCGAGGAGCGCCGCGTGATGATCGCCATCGCAGACACGACGCCGATCAAGCTCGCAGAGGCGCTCACCAAGCTTGGCTGCAAGCGCGTGGTCTTGCTCGACCGCGGCGCTCACGCGACCACCGCTGTGCGACGCGCGGGCACCTCACAGCCGCCGCTCGCGCGAAGCGAGGAGACGACCTTGTTCGCGCTCGGCCTGCCGATGCGACCACGCGGGTTCAAGTTCACCTCCGCCGCTGCCAAGAAGTGACGGCCAAGCGTCGTGCGCCGGCTGATCATTTCGTGTAATCTACACAGCGAGTCGAAGGGGAGCTCCGCATGATGAATCTGTCTTGGTCATGGGCGATAAAGCTCTCCATCACCGCAGCGGCGGCCGCAGCGATCGCCGTCGTGGGTTGCAGCGGTGACACCGTCGTCGCTCAGAAGACGTGCGCGGCCGGTGAAGCTCTCTGCGGCACGAGCTGCGTGGACTCCACTTCCGATCCTGCCAATTGCGGAGCCTGTGGCACCGCATGCAAGTCGAGTGAGGTCTGTAGCGCCGGCGCGTGCGGGCTCACTTGCAGCGGCAAATCCACTCAGTGCGGTCAGTCATGCGTGGACACCATGGTGAACCCCAACAACTGCGGTGGCTGTGGCAAAGCCTGCAATCCAGGTGAAGTGTGCAGCGCAGGGGTTTGCTCCGCGCAGTGCCCAATGGGACAGAAACTATGTGTCGGCGACGGCGGTGCTGTCTCTTGTGTCAATACCAACAGTGACGCCGCCAACTGTGGCGCTTGCGGTGTGCAGTGTGGCGCGGGCAAGGTGTGTAGCAACGGATCGTGCGCGGACACTTGCGGTATGGGTGTCACGCTCTGCCCAGGTGCTCCTCCCTATTGCGCGAACACTCAGGTGGACAATGGGAACTGTGGCACTTGCGGAAAAGTATGTGGCAATGGCCTCGTATGTATCAACGGTAGTTGTGGTGGCAACTGCGGACCTGGTGAACAGCTATGTCCCGGTCAAGACGGCGGCGCCGCCTATTGTGCAGTAGTCCAATCGGACAATATGAATTGCGGCGCGTGCGGTACCGTGTGCCCGCAAGGCAAGCTCTGCAACAAGGGTGCGTGTGTCAATCAATGCAGTCAGGGCCTCACGCAGTGCGGACAGCAGTGCGTGGATCTCACCAGCGACCGCGACAACTGCGGGCAGTGCGGCTTCGCTTGCCCCAAGAACGCGCCGAGCTGCGGCGGTGGTAAATGCAGCACTCTATGGTTCCCCAGCGGCGTGCAGACCAACGTGCCCATCGCGAACCTCGCCGGTTGGACGCTCTGTTACAAGGACGACTACAGCGTGGCGCTCACCCCAGCGCTCATCACCAATAAATGCAGCGGCACTCATACTCTTTTGGGGTGCATGCCGACCAATCAAAATACCCTGACAGTCATGGCCGCAGGGCTTACGAGCGACGTCGAGTTCAACACCGGAAACAACAGCTGCAACCAGAACAAGGTGCACACGGCCAACAACGTCGAGTGGTACTGGGACACCAACTTCTCGATTGGCTTCGCGCCGGCTGGAGATGCGGTCAGCCTCTGCCAGGCGGACACGAACTTCAACCTCGACACCAACCTCCGCCTCTCATGGCACACCATCAACAACGCAGGCGGCTATCGTTGCGGCGCCACGACCACCTTCAGCAACAACTACCAACGAGTTGTCTACTCCGCGCCGTAGCTGAACTATTGCGCGTTACCTGAAGGGTCCGTCATTGGCGTCAGGTCAGAGCCTGGTGGAGCGGCGGTGTCTGGCGTTGGCGTAGTCACTGGCTCGCTCGTGGACCCTAGGTGGGAGGCATCACCGACGTCGCTCGTGCCTTCATCTGCGTCTGCGGGCGCGGCGCCTTGGTAGCGAGGTCGCTCGCCTGGGCGTGAGAGATCGACCCAGTAGGCGCTAGACGAGCGTGTGTCCATGTGGACGAACACGCTGTTGGGATAGTAACCGCAACCGGTGTTGTGCAGCGTGCGGCAGAAGTCGCGCACGGCTTCGTTGGGGACGCCCGTGACACGAAAGTCCACCGCGTTGCCGATGTTGTGGTTCGAGTGCGCCGTGTATTGAGTCGGCGAATAGGGACGAAACCCGCTGATGATCTCGATGTTGCGGCTCCCGAAATGATCGCTCAACAACCCGAGCAGCGTGATCAAACGCGGGTCTATCGCGTGCGTGAGCCCGTTCGGGTAGCGCATGAGGTGCTCCATCGACACGAGCGAAGGCGGCGGCATGCGACCGCGTCGATCCTTGATGCGAACGTTGGTGTCTTCGCTCGTCGCGATGCGCTTGAGGTGCAGCACGCCCGGAGTCTTGGCGCGCGCGGCGTACGTGGGCGGCGCGGGATGAACTGCGACCGAGACTATGGGGTGTCCAGGCGCGGGCGTCGTGCCGTGCGCGGCAACTAGCGCTCCGTGAGTGTTCGACGCGACAGCAGGCGCTGTGACGCCAGGGATCGTGAGCGTCTGGCCGACGCGCAGGTGATTCGGATCCTTGAGATGGTTCGCGGCGATGATCGACTGCGACGACACATGGTAACGATGCGCGATGGCGTCGAGGGTGTGTCCGCGCGTCACTGTATGGGTCAAGTCCGCCGAGGCAGAGGGCGCGACCATCACCAGCGCAAGCGCGGGGAGCAAGGCGTGTTTGAAACCCACGCATGCGGCATACACCCTTTTGGAGCGGGCGAAAATGCCGGCGTTGACGCGCGCGATCGTCCCTCGCATGCTTGGCGCGATGCGTGTCTCCTCCCTGTTAGCGCTCGCGCTGGCTGTCGCGTGCAAAGACAAGACGCCGCCAGTCGACGCTGGTCCTGCGCAGGTCGCGGCCGCAGACTCCGCTGCTGCCAAGCCGCCTCCGCCGCTGCGCGCACCGCGCCCTGCGATCCCTGTGCTGCCCGATTTGCCGCCGCTCGGCGCGCACGAGGCGCCGGCCGTCGCTCCCCCTTCGGTCTCGAACACCGCCTGGGCTTGTCGGAGCGTCTGGACGGGTGAGTCGCAGACGCCGCTCACGTGCTCACAGAGCTCGCTGCTCGAAGGCGTGACGGACGACGGCGCAGAGCCGCTCGTGACCGACGACGTGCTCGGCAATGCGATCAGCGTGCTGCCTGCGGTCGTGGATCATCGCGCGGACAACACAGAGGGGCCCGTGCGCAACCAAGCCACGACTCCCGCGTGCACCGCGTTCGCGATCGCTAGCGCGATCGATCATGCGATCGCGAGATGGACGGGCAAGCCTGGAAAGGTGAGCGTGATGCATGTGTGGTCGCGCTACCACGAGGCGGAAGAGCGCACGTCGATCCGCTCCAACGTGGGGCTCGAGCTAGGCAATGAGGACGACTGGCCGTTCGCGAGTTTGGAGGCGAATGCTCTCATGCCTTGTCCGGCAACTGGTGCAGCTCCGAAGGGCGGCTGCGGCAAGGCCGTAGACGCGGCGAGGTTGTTGAAGGTCGAGTCGAACCCGAGCGCGACATTCAGCGAGGTCGAGCTGTTGAAGGGAGCCGACACTGGTCTCTTCAAGGCCAAGCTCGCCGCAGGGCAAGACATCGTCGTCACCTTGAGCGTGCCCGACGCATTCGCGGCGAAGGGAAAACCCGGCGCGCGCTACGTACCGCACTACACCGCGGCGTCGCCGAGCGCTGGGCACGCGATGCTGCTCGCGGGCTATGTCACCTTCGCGCACGGCACCTATTTTTTGATCCACAACAGCTGGGGCACGACGTGGGGAGACTCTGGCTACGCGTGGATCCACGAACAGACCGTGAGCCAATGGACGCGCGAGGCCGTCGTCATCGACGCAGACCCGAAGCTCCGAGACGCGTCGATGCGGCCGCGACGCAACCGCGGCGAGACCACGTGCGCGGGAGAGCTCGTGCCGGACAGCATTCGTGGCGCATGCTCGCCGCTCTGCCCAGATGGCAGCCCTCGACACGATGGAGTGTGCGCAGTCTCTGGCCAGTGCCCAACTTCTTACGTCAACCTCACTGGCGTGTGCGTGCTCGCGGCGCCCGCGGTGAAAGGCAGCGACCCCAAGACAGGCATCAGTTGGCAGTGCGGCCCTGGCGGCTGCACCTATCTATTGCCGCACGAAGTGGACCCATCATGCACGGGCAACCTCTGCAAGGCGTCCTGTCCCGCGCCAGACTACCGAATAGCGAAGCGCGGCAAAGAGCTCACCTGCATTGATTGATTGATTGATCGATCGATCGATTGATTGATTGATCGAGCCGAAGGCACGAGCAATTCAGGTTTTGTCCGAGCGACCCGCAGGGTCGGCTAGGAGTTATCCGGGCGGAATGGGCGGTATGAATTGACGCTCCCAGCGATGTTGCCCAATCGCATATCCGCAAAAGGCCGCGCCTTGTGGAACTGGCGGACAGTCCTCGTTCTTGCGGCATTTGTCGGTCGGTCCGTGACAGAAGCCGATGCCCGATCCATTGCCGCACGCGGCACCATTCGCGCAGTCTGCGTCTGATCGACAGTTGCCTTCTACGCAGTAATTCGCGATCCCCTTGGCTGCCGCGCATTGGCATTGGTGGTCAGCGCCGCATTCGCTGTCTGCCATGCAGGCGTCAGTCTGCTCACAATGGTTTCGTTGTTCGTTGACTCCACAAACGCAACGACCCTTGTTGCCGCATCCCGGCGCGCACCTCAGGCCTTCTTCGCCTCTTCGATCAGCTCGTATTCGCGCTCGAACAAGACGAGCTGATTGGTCACGATCTCGAGGTTCGCGTCGTTGGACGAGTTCGCCTCCGCGCGGCCGAGCTCATCCATCTGCCGGCGGATCTCACCGAGCTGATCGCAGATCACCGACAGCGCGCCTAGATCGCGGCTCTTGCGATCCTTGCCCGCGTAGCCCTCTTGGTACTTCGCCATCACCGCGTTGGCATCGCCGCCGAGCATCCCCATGAGGTCCGCGAGCTTGGTGGTCTGTCGCGCTTTGCGGACCTCGCCGAGCTCTTTGTTGAACATACCTAGTTGGCGCTCGACGATGTCGATGTTGCCCGTGTTGCTGCCATCCTTGAGGCCAGCGTCCTTGAGAGCGCGCATCTCGTCTTGTATCGCCTGGAGCTCGGCGATCATCCTCATCAACAACCCTGGACGCCGCGTGGTGCGACCCTGATTGGCGAACTGGTCTTGGTAGATCTTGAACTGAGCGTTGGCGCGGAGCGCGAGCGCGCTGCCCTGATCGTCCAGGCTGCCCTCCCCGCAGGCGGTGACGATCGCAGCGCGTTCGTTCACGTACATCTCGATCGTCTTGTTCACGAGATCGAGGTCCGCGGCGAACGCCTTCTGCTTGGTCTCCGCGACGAGCTCTTCCATGGACTCGCCGATGCCGACGAGCTCGTCCTTCATTTCGTCGAGCAGTCCTAGGTCACGGGTGTTGCGCGCTTGAGCCGCGAAATGGCGGTGCCAGCGCGCGAACACGAGGTTGGCGCTGGCCGCGAGCGGCGCGAACGCCTCGGCCTGTGGCGGAGCGTTCTTCGCTTGAACGATCATCTGGCGCTCGTTCTTGTAGAGCGTGACGTTGTTGCGCGCGGTCTCCGCGAGCTCAGCGACCCCCGGCGGCGCGGCGGCCGAGGGGATGCTGGTGATGCGCTTGAGGACGCTCTCGGTGTCTTTGATGATCGCGTCGATCTCGTCGAGGTTGCGCGTCGCGCGCGACTGACCAGCGAACTGCGACTCATAGCGAGCCGAAATGCGATCGAGCTCGTCGGCGAAGGATGCTTTGGGAGTGGCCATCGGCGGGAACCTAGCAGCACGCGTCGCGAGCGTCGATCAGCGCCGCATGCTCGGAGGCCGAGCGCCTGGGGGAGGCGGCGGAGGCGGCGGGCGGAAGGTAGGCGGCGGAGACACTGGCGGAGGCGGAGGCGCGGGCCGCGGGATTGGAGTTGGCGGCGACACGACTGGCGGGCGCGGAGCTGGAGTGGGGAACGGCTGCGGAGTTGGGTGCAGGATCGGCGGCTGCGGATTGACGATCGGCGCGGGAATGAACGGCGGCGGCGATGGAGACGACGGCGGAGAGACGGGCGGCTGAGTGATCGGAGGCGTCGGGGTTGGCGATGGTTGACTCGGCAACACTTGCGGGATCAAGTAACTTGGCGCCTGCGGATTCAACTGCGGATTGAGGGGCGGCGCGATCGGGCGCGGGATCGGCCTGCTGGCTTGGGCGGCGCGCTGCAAGCCCGGATCGTTCGGTGGCGCGTGTGGGAGCGCTGTCAGATCGAGGCCGAGCTTGCCGGGAGGGGGACCTACGGTAGGACGCGCGGGAGTGCGATCTCCAACCGTTGGCGCCGCAGGTGTCCATGGCCGCGTGTTGTTCGCGATCACCGCGACCTGCGAGCCGCGCACGACCTTCGTCGCGACGCTCGGCGCGAAGACATCACCTCGCGCGCAGAACGCGTACGGCATCTGCGGCACGAAGCCGATCCCTACCGCGACGCCCCCGCGCCAAATCCACATCGGCGGAGCAGGCGCCCACCCGACGTAGCCATAACCCGCCGCCCCCGTTCGCCACACGACCCACGCGCCGCGATAGGTACGACCTGGGATCCACGCCCAACCGACCCCGTTGATGTGCGCCCAGCGCCCGAAATGAAACGGCGCCCAGCCCCAGTCGTAGTCGCTCACCCAGAGGTAGTCGTCTTCGTAGACCCATCGCCCTCGGCTCACATAAGGCACGAAATCCGGCCCGACGACCGTCGCTGCAGGAACCCAGACCGTGCCATAGCTGGGATCCTCCAGCCACGCTCCATAAGGATCGAGCGACGCGTGAAAGTCGGAGAGCGCGCTCGGATCCGTGTCGATGTACTCGACGTTCGTGTCTGCTCCGATCACGATCTCGTCTGAGGCGTACCCTTGCAAGGGAGCAGTCGTGGGCGCTGGAGTGTCATTCGGAGTCTGTTGCGCTTGCTGATTCTGATCGGGATAGCGCGGCGGCGGCGCATCGAGATCGCACGCCGCCGAGAGCAGGGCCAACCAAACACCGATCGTCGTCTTGCGCATCACGCACGAATCTTAAGGCGCATCATGTCGCGGCGCCACGCGGCTTGGTGCTCTCTGGCAGCGCCTTCAGCGGAGGTGTCATGCGATCCAAGATGAAGCGCGTGAGGTTCGGGAAGTGGCGGGAGAAGCCGTAGCTCGCTGGGTACACGATGCGATGGCGCCTGCTCGCCACGCCGTCGCAGATCTTGCGCGCGAGCACGTCCGCATCTCCGGTTGGAGTGAGCAACTTCATCGCCGTCGTCTCCACGTACGCTTTTCGCCCTGCCTCTTCCATCGGAGTGCGCACGGGTCCTGGGTACACGGTCATCACGTGAACCCCCGTGTGCCGAAGCTCTCCGCGCAGACCTTCGGACGCCGCCGCGAGACCACCCTTGGCCGCGTTGTAGAAGAACATCCCCGGAGTCGGCGCGATCGCCGCCATCGACGCAATGTCTACGATCGTGCCTGATTGACGGGCGATCATCGCCGGTAGAATGTGGTGCGTGAGCTTGAGCGGCGTGAAGAGATCGAGGTGCATCATGCGCTCTGCGTCCTCCCAAGGAGTGAGCACCGCGGCCTTCACGATCTGGACGCCAGCGTTGTTGATGAGCACATCGATCGGCCCGAGCGCCTCGATCGCGCCGTCGACGAAGTCAGTCGCGCGCGCGTAGTCGGTGAGGTCCGCCTCCACCACGTGACACCGCTTCTCATGTCCCTGGCTGAGCTCCGTGAGCTTGGCTTTGCGGCGCGCGACCATCGTGAGTGAAGCGCCGCGACTGAGGTACTCCTTGGCGATCGCTTCGCCGATGCCGCTCGAAGCCCCCGTGAGGATGACGTGCATGCGCGCATCGTAGTCCGAAATCGGAGAGGAGACGGGGTGTCAGTCTTCGGCTACGTTCCGCCGAAATCATGGCCAAGAGGCACGCCTTCAAGTTCTTTCGCGCGGGTGGTGTCGATCAGGTTCGGCTCGACACGGGCGCTGACATCCTCGCGATCGGGGAGCTCGATCAGAAGCTGTGGGTGGCGCTCTCGTGTCCGGTGAGCGGGCTGGAGTTCGACAAGAAGACGCTCGAGCTGGTGGACACGGACAACGACGGCCGCATCCGCGCGCCCGAGCTGATCGCGGCGGTCAAATGGGTAGGCCTCGTGCTCAAGGATCCAGACTCGCTCCTGCTTCGGCACGACAAGCTCGGGCTCTCCGAGATCGATACCAGCAACGAAGAGGGCAAGCGCGTGCACGCGTCGGCCAAACAGATCTTGAAGAACCTCGGCAAGAAGGACCTCAAAGAGATCTCGCTGGAAGACACGCTCGACACGGTGAAGATCTTCTCCGCGACCAAGTTCAACGGCGACGGGATCGTGCCTCCCCTGTCCGCCGACGATCCCGCGCTGCAGAAGACGTTGGAGGACATCATCGCGTGCGTGGGCTCGGAGGCCGATCGCAGCGGCGCGCCAGGCGTATCGCAGGCGCTCGTCGACGCGTTCTTCGCGGACGCGACCGCGCTCGGCGCATGGTGGAAGCTGGCGGATGACGACGCGGCGAAGCTGCTGCCGCTCGGCGACGCGACAGACTCGGCAGCGGACGCGTTCCGCGCGGTGAAGATCAAGGTGGATGACTACTTCACACGCTGCAAATTAGCCGCGTTCGACGCGCGCGCCGCCACGGCGTTGAACCGCGATGAAGCCGAGTTCAGCAAGCTCGCGGGCGCATCGATGAACGCTGCGTCCTCGATCGATTTTCCGCTCGCGCACGTCGAGGCGGATCGCGCTCTGCCGCTCGAGCGTGGACTCAACCCCGCGTGGGCGGACGCGATCAAGACGCTGCGTGCGGAAGTGATCAAGCCAATACTTGGAGACCGCTCGGCGCTCGGCGCGGACGACTGGGCGCAGCTCACGAAAAAGCTCGAAGCCCACGAGGCGTGGCGTCAGAACAAACCACCGACCAAGCTCGACGGGCTCGGCAAGGCGCGCGTGCGCGAGCTCCTCGCCAGCGAAGCGAAGACGAAAGTCGACGAGCTCATCGCGAAGGACAAGGCCCTCGAGTCCGAAGCGAACGCGATCGCGTCGGTGGAGAAGCTCGTCCGCTTTCACCGCGACCTACACAAGCTGCTCGTGAACTACGTCTCGTTCAGAGAGTTCTACGCGCGGGAGAAGGCCATCTTCCAGGCGGGTACGCTCTACATCGACGCGCGAAGCTGTGAGCTGTGCATCAAGGTCGCCGACCCCGCCGCGCACTCGGTCCTCGCCTCGCTCTCTCAAGCGTGCCTCGTGTACTGCGCCTGCACGCGCAAAGGCAGCGCCGAGACGATGCACATCGTGACGACGCTCACAGACGGCGACTCCGATCACGTGATGGTCGGGCGCAACGCTATCTTTTACGACCGCGACGGCAACGACTGGGACGCGACCGTCGTGAAGCTCGTCGACAGTCCGATCAGCATCCGCCAAGCGTTTTGGTTGCCGTACAAACGCGTCGCCAAGCTCATCGGCCAACAGATCCACAAGTTCGCTTCGTCGCAAGACAAGGCCGCAGAAGAGGCCGCAGCAAAGCACGTAGAGAGCGGCGCGTCCACGGCGACCACACCCAGCGCAGCTCCCACGCAAGCGTTCGACGCCGCGAAGTTCGCCGGCATCTTCGCCGCGATCGGTTTGGCGATCGGCGCGATCGGCACAGCGCTCGCGGCGATCCTGACAGGGTTCTTCGCGCTCACGTGGTGGCAGATGCCGTTCGTCGTGTTGGGTCTCATGCTCCTCATCAGCGGTCCGTCGATGTTGATCGCGTGGTTGAAGCTCCGCCAACGCAGCATCGGTCCGATCCTCGACGCCGCGGGGTGGGCCGTGAACGCACGTGCGCGGATCAACATCCCGTTCGGCAAATCGCTGACGAAGCTCGCGACGCTGCCCAAGGGGGCGGAGCGCTCGCTCCACGATCCCTACGCGGACAAGAAGCCAGGATGGATCCTCTGGCTCCTCATCTTCGTCGTCTTGGGTGCGTTTGCCGCGTGGCGCTTTGGGTACGCGCACATCCTCACCGACGCGCTCAAGCCGCCCGCCGTTACGGCACCCGCGGCCTCGACGAAGTAGACGCGTCTCTGCGGGCGGATCGCCGATCCGTTTTGTGGTTTGTCTGTAGCGGCGCGACACGGCGCTTGCTACTCGGACACGCTGGCGATGCCGAAGCGAACCGACATCGAGAAGATCCTGCTCATCGGCGCGGGGCCCATCGTCATCGGGCAAGCGTGCGAGTTCGATTACTCCGGGACGCAAGGCGCCAAGGCGCTACGCGAGGAGGGGTACGACGTCGTGCTGGTCAACTCGAACCCAGCCACGATCATGACGGACCCGGAGATGGCGCGACGCACGTACGTCGAGCCTCTCGACGTGCCGACACTCACTGCGATCATCGAGCGTGAGCGACCGCACGCCGTGCTCCCCACGCTCGGAGGCCAGACCGCGTTGAACCTGGCGCTCGCGCTCAAGCGCGCAGGCGTGCTCGATCGCTTGAACGTCGAGATGCTCGGCGCCAAACCCGACGCGATCGAGAAGGCGGAGGACCGCGCGCTCTTCAAGGCCGCGATGGAGAAGATCGGCCTCGAGTGTCCGAAGTCCGGCGTCGCGCGCACCGTGCAAGAGGCGTGGGCCGTCGTGAAATCGACTGGTTTTCCCGCCATCTTGAGGCCCAGCTTCACGCTCGGAGGAACCGGCGGCGGCATCGCGTACAGCGAGAGTGAGTTCGAGACCAAGGTCGCGTGGGCGCTCTCGCAGTCACCGACGACCGAGGTGCTGATCGAAGAGAGCGTGCTCGGTTGGAAGGAGTATGAGCTCGAGGTCATCCGCGACAAGGCGGACAACTTCATCGTCGTCTGCTCGATCGAGAACATCGATCCGATGGGCGTTCACACCGGAGACTCGATCACCGTCGCCCCTGCGATGACGCTCACCGATCGCGAGTACCAACGCTTGCGCGACGCGGCGCGCGCCGTGATGACCGAGATCGGCGTAGAGACCGGTGGCTCCAACGTGCAGTTCGCGGTGAGCCCGTACGACGGTCGCGTCTACGTCATCGAGATGAACCCGCGCGTGTCACGCTCTTCAGCGCTCGCGAGCAAGGCGACGGGCTACCCGATCGCGAAGGTCGCAGCGAAGCTCGCCGTCGGCTACACGCTCGATGAGCTGAAGAACGACATCACCGGCACGAGCGCGGCGTTCGAGCCGGCCATCGACTACGTGGTCGTCAAATGGCCGCGCTTCGCCTTCGAAAAATTCCCTGGCGCGGACGCGACGCTCGGCACCCAGATGAAGAGCGTCGGCGAAGTGATGAGCATCGGGCGCACGTTCTGCGAGAGCCTGCAGAAGGCCGCTCGCTCTCTGGAGACCGGACGCGACGGCCTCGTGTCGCTCCTCGATCGCGTCGACTACCGCGTGCTAGCGACGCCGAAGAAGCGACGCGATCTCGCCATGGACGCGCCGGAGCAAGAGCCGTCGCGCACGCTACCTCCTCCTCGGCCCGAGGAGCTGGTCTCGGCGATCACGACGCTCGTACAGATCCCAAGCGCAGACCGCCTCTTCCACGTCGCAGACGCGATGCGCCTCGGGTTGACCGATGAGCGACTCTTCGACCTCACCAAGATCGACCCGTGGTTCTTGGCTCAAATTCGCCGGATCATCCTCGCCGAGGAGCACGTCAAGGAGGGCGAGGTCGGCCCCGAACAGATCAAGAAGTACAAGCGGCTCGGCTTCAGCGATCGTCACCTCGCCACCCTCACCGGCAGCTGCGAAGACGACGTGCGCGCGATGCGCCTGCGACACGGAATCAAGCCGGTGTTCGCGCGCGTCGACACCTGCGCCGCCGAGTTCGTGGCGCTCACTCCGTACATGTATTCTACATACGAATCCGAGAGCGAGAGCGCTCCGACGAATCGGCGCAAGGTCGTGATCCTCGGCGGCGGACCCAACCGCATCGGGCAAGGCATCGAGTTCGACTACTGCTGCGTGCACGCGGTGCAAGCGCTGCGGGAGCTCGGCTTCGAGACCATCATGGTCAACTGCAACCCCGAGACTGTGTCCACCGACTACGACACGAGCGATCGCCTGTATTTCGAGCCGCTCACGCTCGAAGACGTGCTCGCGATCTGCGACGAGGAGAAGCCAGAGGGCGTGGTGGTGCAGTTCGGCGGGCAGACGCCGCTCAAGCTGGCGGTGCCGCTCGAGAAGCGGGGCATCAAGCTCCTCGGGACCACCGCGGACGCCATCGATCGCGCCGAGGACCGCGG
>JANYHY010000798.1 GCA_025362165.1 Myxococcales bacterium
TTCGAGAACGTCTCGATGCAGTTCGATCCAGGCAAGCGCTACGGGCTCGTCGGCGCGTATGGCGCGGGCAAGTCGACGCTCATCAAGATGCTCGGCGGCGCCGAGGACACCGACACCGGTAGCATCGACATGCCTGGAAACACGCGGCTTGGCGTCCTCAAGCAGAACCACTTCGAGTACGACAAGCAGCGCATCCTCGACGCCGTGCTCATGGGCAACAAGGCCTTGTGGGACGCGATGCACGAGAAGGACAAACTCCTCGCGACAGAGATCACCGACGAGGTCGGCATCCGCCTAGGCGAGCTCGAGGGAGTCATCGCCGAAGAGAACGGCTACACCGCGGAGAGCGAAGCGGCAGAGCTTCTGGAGGGTCTCGGCATCCTCTCGGCCAGCCACACGGACCCGATGAGCACGCTCCCCGCCGGCTACAAGCTGCGCGTGCTGATCGCGCAAGTGCTCTTCGGCAAGCCCGACGTGCTGTTGCTGGACGAGCCGACCAACCACCTCGACCTCGACTCGATCCGCTGGCTCGAGCGCTTCTTGATCGACGAGTACAGAGGCACGCTCATCGTCATCTCGCACGACCGGCACTTCTTGAATGCAGTCTGCACGCACATCGCGGACGTCGATTACCAGACCATCACCGAGTACACGGGCAACTACCAAGACTTCGTCGAGCAGAAGTACGAGAACAAGCAGCGCGCCGATCAGCAGAACGTCGCCGCGAAGAAGAAGATCCAGGAGCTCCAAGGCTTCGTGCAGCGCTTCGGCGCGCACGCGAGCAAGTCGAGCCAAGCGCAGAGCCGCCTCAAGCAAATCGAGAAGCTCAAAGAGGACGTGCAAGGACGCGGAGGCAAGCGCTCGTCGCTCGTGCGGCCGTTCATCCGCTTCGAGTTCGAGAAGCCCTCGGGCCGCGACGTGCTCCGCATGGAAGACGTCTACAAGTCGTTCGACCTCGACAAGAAAAAGGGGCTGGTGAAGCGCATCTTCGACGGCGCGGCGCTGAACCTCAATCGCGGGGACAAGCTCGCGGTCATTGGTCCGAACGGCATCGGAAAGTCGACGCTGCTCAAACTGCTGGTCGGCGCTTACGAGCGCATCGACGCCGAGACGAAGAAGGACGCGCTCAAGCCCAACCAGGGCGAGATTCGCTGGGGTCACGACGTGTCGGTCGGCTACTTCGCTCAAGACCACCACGAGGCGCTGGGCCACGCAGCCAAAGAGAGCAACGCGTTCCAGTGGCTGTATCAGTGGGACAAGGACGCGCCGCAGGAGACGATCCGCGGCATCATGGGCCGCCTGCTCTTCTCCGGTGAAGAGGCGCTCAAGCCCGTCGCCGCGCTGTCCGGCGGTGAAGCCGCGCGACTCTTGATGTGCAAACTATTGCTGCAGAAGCACAACGTGCTCGTGCTCGACGAGCCCACCAACCACCTCGACATCGAGTCGATCGAGGGCTTGCTCGACGGCCTCAAGCTCTTCAAGGGCACGGTCATCGTCGTCAGCCACGACCGTCACTTCATCGGCGATCTCTGCACGCGCATCTTGGAGCTCAAGCACGGCAAAGCCAAAGACGGCTCACCTTGCACCGTCTTGGACGACTACAACGGCACCTACGAAGAGTTCCTCGAGAAGATGGGCCGCGACTACCTACGCAAGTGAATTAGTTGCCGACAACGCCTAGCCCGTGATGCGTTCGCCCCTCCCAACCCTCCCAACCTCCCCATGGTCATGGGGAGGAGAAGAGAAGGCCCACGTTCTCTGCCCTCCCCCACGACCGTGGGGGAGTTGGAGGGGGCTCCAAATCTAGTTGCCGACTACTCCGAGCCAGATGTGGCTCTCGCCGTTGAGTTTGGAGGAGACGATGAACGTCTCGCGGTTGCGCGTAGAGGCGGCGACGACGGTGATCGTCATGTTGATGCGATCGCCGTTCTGTCCCTGTGTCTTGTCGAACGCGAACTTGAGCTGCGGCGCCTGACCGCGCTGCGCCGCGAGATCGATGGCGTTCACGGTCCATGGCCCAGACGTTGGCGCGTCGCTGTAGAGATCGAGCTCGACGGTGGCGCTCTGACCGTTCGGGATCTTCACGCCCTTCACGTTGACGGTCTGCGGACCGCCGAAAGAGTACGGGACGTTGTCGTTGAGGATCGGGTACGAGTTGAAGTACACCGAGCCAGGCTGCGTCGGCACGCATGGGTCGTGACCTGCCTTGACCGCCTTGTTCGACCAGCCGCGTTGCACCGTGTACGGGAGCTCCGCGAACTTGGTGAACGAGCTCGAGAACTGAGCGCACATGTCGCCGTTCTCTCCGCCGCCGAGGAACGTCTCCCAATAGAAATGTCCGTCGTCCACTTGCGAGTACGCGGGGCTCGACTGCGGATAGGGATCCGTGGCCGCCTCGATCAGCTCGTGGCTGGTAGTCCCGGTGAGCGCGTCCAGGCCCGTCTGTTTGCCGAACTGACCGCAGTCGGGCATGACGGCGTAGGCGACGTCCAGTCCCTGGTGCGCTCCGTCGAGCGTGATGTTGTTGTGATAGCCGCCGAACGCCTGACAGCTCGTCGATCCTTGCAAGTCGATGTCGGTGCTCGCGGGATAGAAGATCGCGTAGACCGTGTTCTCATCTGGCTTCGGGAAGGCGGGATCGTTGGCGTTGAGCTTCGCGGAGAGCCAACCCTGAATCTGGTCGTCGGTGATCGACGCGGCCGGATTGTCTGCGGCGAGGAGCTGCACGGGATCCGTCGAGACGCCGGGTCCAACGCCGTACTCGGTCACCGCTGCGGCCCAGTAGTTCGTCCCGCCGACCTTCTTGAGGAAGTCTGTGACGGCCATGTTCTGCTTTGCGTCTCCGCTGGCGAAGAACACGGGCACGAACCTCGGCGACTTGAGCACCGCACCGTTCGAGGTCACCACGCGCGGCGGGTTTGGCGGCGTGAACGCAGGAAACGGGAGCGAGGGAGCAGCGTCGAGCTCCACGGGACCGCCGTCTGCCGTCGGGGCGCCTGCGTCTCCGTTGTTGCCGTTGGGTCCCGCGTCGACGTTCGTAGCGCCGGTGTTGTCGATGCTCCCGCCGCACGCGAGCGACAGAGAGATGGCGACGGGGAGAAGTGAAATCGACGAGAGAGAATGGACACGCATGATGGACTCCGGCTCGATGGCGCGAGGAATCTGCGCCTGATCCGATCGCTTCCGAAAGGAAATTCGAGTGAAACGCTGCGACTGCAGCAATGGCGCCGCAGCGGCAGAAATGCCCTATTTGTGGCGGAACATTCGCGCGTCACCAACCTTGTTCACCGAAGTTGGCGTGGGTGATTGTCGCACACAGCCGCGTCGTCGCTTATGCTGCGCGCGATGTCATCTCCCGAAGAGGACGTGCTCGCTGCAGTGCGCGCCCGCGACTTTCGGCGCACGACCTTCTCGAAGAGGCAACGACCTTCGCTCCGAGCGATCGCCGAGACGCTCCTCACCGCGGAGGTCGCGATCCCGGACGCGCGAATGGACGCGTTCGTCGACGACTTCAACGACTACATCAGCAGGTCGAGCAAGACGCTGCGCTTCGGCTTCGTCATGCTGCTCGAGCTCGTGCGCTTGTTGCCGATCTTGTTGATTGGACGACTCGCTCTCTTCGAAGATCTCTCTCACGACGAGCGCGACCGCATGCTCGAGAGGATGGAGTCGCATCGCATCACCCTGCTCGCGCTCATCTTCGTCGCGTTCAAGACGCCGATGATGATCGTGTGGTTCGAGGACCCGGCCCTCCTCCGAGAGATCGGCTACCCAGGCGAAGAGCGCTCACGCTACAAACGGCTCTTGCCGATGAGCAAGCCGGAGGCCGCGTGACAAGCGCGGTGATGCACGGCCGAGAAGTGCGCGCGCCGATGTTCGCAGATGTGGACGTCGTCATCGTCGGCTCTGGGGCGGGCGGTGCGGTGGTGGCGCACGAGCTCGCGCGCGACGGCAAGACCGTGCTGGTGATCGAAGAAGGTGGTCACTATCCGCAAGAAGAATACGGCAAGCTCGCGCCCTCTCAATCCGTGCGTCGCATCGCGCGCGAGGCTGGCTTGTCCACGGCGATCGGCATCGGCGAGACTCCGCTGATCAGCGTGCTCGCAGGCAAGGTCGTCGGCGGGTCGAGCGTACTCACTGGCGGCGTCATCTACCGCATCCCGGACGAGGTCCTCCATGAATGGAGCCAAGACCTCGGCCTCGCTCGAATGTCTGCGGAGGCGCTCGATCCATTCTTCTCGGAGGTAGAGCAGAAGGTGCATGTCGAGACGGTGCCTGTCGAGATGCGCTCGCGCTCGACGGAGATCTTCGCCGAGGGCGCCGCCAAGCTCGGCATGCCGATGAAGAGCCTTCGGCGCAACACGCAAGGCTGCAAGGGCGCCTCGCGCTGCACCTTCGGTTGCCCCAACGGCGCGAAGATGAGCGTCGACATCTCGTGGCTGCCCGGCGCCTACGACGCAGGCGCGCGGGTGTGGAGCGACGCGCTGGTCGAGCGAGTCGAGATCGCCGGTGGTGTCGCGCGCGGCGTACGCGGCCGCTTCCTCGGCGAAGACGGCGAGCCTTCCGTGCCGTTCGTGGTTCGCGCGAAGGTAGTGGTCGTCGCGTGCGGATCGATGCACACCCCCGTGCTGCTCCGCAGAAGCGGGCTCGGCTCCAGAGACATCGGTCGCCACCTCACGCTGCACCCGGGCTTCCGCATTTGCGCGATCATGGACGAGCGCGTGGACGGCTGGGACGGCGCGATGCAGAGCGCGTTCTGTGATGCGCTCTTGCACGAGGGTCTCATCTTCAACAGCGTCTACAGCGCGGCATCCATCCTCGCGGCTGGATTTCCGGGCTTTGGCAAGAAGCACGGCCGCATCGTGCGCAGCCTCCCCAACCTCGCGGTGTTCGGCGGCATGGTCCACGACGAAGGTGGCGGTCGCGTCCACCGCTGGCTCTCACGCGAGCCGCTCGTGACCTATCGCATGAGCGATCGAGATCGCGCGCGCATGTGGAAGGGAATCCAAGTGCTCGGCAAGATGGCGTTCGCCGCGGGCGCCAAGGAGGTCATTCTCCCCATCTTCGGCAGCGAGCCGATCACGAGCGAGAGCGCGCTCGACTCGCTCACGTCCACGCCACCGTCGGCGCGCAAGGTCGAGTGCATGGCGTTCCACCCGCTCGGCACCGCGCGGATGAGCACAGACCCGAGCCGCGGCGTGGTCAAGCCGAGCGGCGAGTCATGGGAGGTCGACAACCTCATCGTCGCAGACGGCAGCGTGCTGCCCACGAGCATCGGCGTGAACAGCCAGCTACCGATCATGACCGTAGCGCTCGCGATCGCGCGCGAGCTCATGGTCGATTGGCGAACCTACGCGCGCCGCGCCGCTTAGGCCCTAGGGCGCGGGCTTGGCGCTCGGCGCTGGTGTCGCGCTCTTCTCCGGTGTGGGCTTGACGTCGTCCTTCTTCTCGGGCGCCTTGTCGTCCTTCTTCTCGGGCGCTGTGGGCCCGGCGTCGTCATCGTCTTCGTCGTCCTTCTCCATGGCCACCGCGTTCTTCTGCGCGTCCTCGACCTTCTTGAGGGCAAGATCCAGCTTGGAGTGCTCGTCGTAGTAAGCCTTGCCGACGAACGACGCCCCGATGAGACCGATCACCACCGCGACCAGCCACACCTTTCGGCTCGCCATCATGAGCGCGATCGACGCGATGACGATGCCGATCTCGGCGCAGAGCTGCGCGTGCTCGAAGCCCTCCGCGGCCTCTTGATAAGCCTCGATCGCGATGTCGTAGGCCTCCGCGTCCTCCTTGGCCTCGGCCATGTCGCGCTTGTACTTCGCGCCCAGATCCGCGAGCCGGTCCTCGTCCTCTTTGTCAGGTGTGAGAACGTCCGCGAGCTCCACAGTAGAGACGTGGATCGCCTCCTTCATCTCGGCGGTGTCCTCGTCATCACCCTTGCCAGAGCGACTCTTGACCTCGCCGAGCTTGTCCTCGAACTTCTTGAGCTCCGTCTTGCTCGGCGTGAGCGCGTGGAGCATCTCGACGTCCGCCTCGATGACCCGAAACTTCGTGGACTCGGACTGGTAGATGCCCCACTTGTTCGACTGTTCGACCGTCGTCTTGATGAGCTCAGTGCGAGCGGACCCGACCATTGCCGCGCAGAGCGCGAGCATGACGCCGAGCAGCGCCATCGTGACGCCGATCGCCTTCTGCGGTCCCCCTTTGGCGCCGTGGTCGCCATGTCCCCCGCCGTGCCCCGCCTTTTCCATGTTCTCGAGTAGCTCGGTCGCTTCGCTCATGGCGCACAACCTACACCAAATGCGCGCACGGGAACGGGAGCGGCCGGATCGTGCTCCGAAAGTTACTTGATGGTGCTCGATCGGAACGCGCCTCTGCCCGCGTAGACCGCTCCTTCGCCGAGCTCGAAGCCGATGCGCAGCAGCTGGTTGTACTTCGCGATGCGATCGCTGCGGCTCAAGCTGCCGGTCTTGATCTGACCGGCATTGGTCGCGACTGCGAGATCTGCGATGAAGCTGTCTTCCGTCTCGCCCGAGCGGTGGCTGATGATCGCGCGGAAGTTCGCCGCGTGCGCCATGCGGATGGCGTCCATGGTCTCGGTGAGCGTCCCGATCTGATTGAGCTTGATGAGGATCGCGTTGGCGTAGCCGCCTTCGATGCCGCGGGCGAGGCGCGAGACGTTGGTGACGAACAAGTCATCTCCAACGAGCTGCACTTTGTCGCCGATGGTCTCGGTGAGTTTCTTCCACGTGTCCCAGTCGTCCTCCGAGCAGCCGTCTTCGATCGAGAGGATGGGGTATTGCTCGCTGAGCTTTTTGTAGATCGCGACGAGCTCCGCGCTCGATGTCTCTTTCTTGTCGAACGTGTAGGTCTTCTTCTGCTTGTCGAAGAACTCGCTAGCCGCGCAGTCGAGCGCGAGGAACATGTCTTTGCCTGGTTTGTAGCCTGCGTCCTCGATCGCGCGCACGACGAACTGGATCGCCTCTTCGTTGGTGCCGACGCGCGGAGCGAAGCCCCCCTCGTCGCCGACCGCGGTGGTGAGCCCCTTCTTCTTGAGGCCCGCCTTGAGTGAGTGGAACACCTCTGCGCCTGCGCGCAACGCCTCGGGGAAGCTCGGCGCGCCTGCGGGGACGATCATGAACTCTTGGATCTCGAGCCCGTTGTCTGCGTGCTGTCCACCGTTGAGGATGTTCATCAGCGGAGTCGGGAGCACGCGCGCTTGTGCGCCGCCGAGGTACCGCCAGAGCGGCATACCGATCACGTCCGCGGCCGCGCGTGCGACCGCCATCGAGACGCCGAGGATCGCGTTCGCCCCGAGCTTGCTCTTGGTCGGCGTACCATCGGCGGAGATGAGGATGCGATCGATCTCCGCTTGATCCAGCGCGTCGACTCCGATGATCGCAGGTCCGAGCACTTGATTGACGTTCGAGACTGCCTTCAAGACTCCCTTGCCGAGGTAGCGCTTCTTGTCGCCGTCGCGTAGCTCGTGGGCTTCGTGCTCGCCGGTGGAGGCGCCGCTCGGAACAGCCGCGCGTCCGCTGCCGCTCTCGGTCTGGACTTCGACTTCGACGGTGGGGTTGCCGCGCGAGTCGAGGATTTCGCGGGCGAAGACGGCGCTGATTTCGCTCATTGGTGGGCTCCTGTTGGAAGCCTCGGAGTACCACGGACCGCGCGCGCTTCGCGAGAGTCGCGACAGTCGCGAGGCGTCACAGCGGTCAAGACCTGTGGTTGACTAGGTTGACTCAGTCAGCCAGGTAACTCTGGCGGCACCAGATCGACTACTTACAGCGCTTAGGGGTCGCGAATGCGGAACTCGGTCGTTCATGCTGACTCGCGGCGTGGCTTGATCACATAGTTCCAGTCGCCGTGAAAGTCGTTTCTCTCGATCTTGATTGCACG
>JANYHY010000873.1 GCA_025362165.1 Myxococcales bacterium
TGCCTGTGCGAGAGGCGATGTCGATCTCGCGCATCACGATGAGCCCATCGCCGCGCCACGTCGCCGAGCGACCGACCGTATCGGGTTACGACTGGGGGGGCTGCGACGTACACCGGCTTGTCGTCCTTGTTGAAGATGAGCGAGCTGATTCGCGGCTGATTGTTGGCGATTCCGTTGTCGTCCGGGTTGCGGAGCACCACCGAAATGGCGCCCTTTTCGCGCGCTATGGTGAGCTTCTGCGCATCCTCCAACATCAAGCTGAGCGTCAGCACGGAAGACTCCATCTCGATGACGTCGCGCGGCTTGCCGTTGTCCACCGGGATGGGCGAAGTGTCGTAGCCAGTCGCGAGCACGAGCACTCGCTGCAAAACGACGAGCGTCGAGCTGTTGTCCGTGCCGAAGCCGCCGACGGTGCCGTTCGCGTTCTCGAGGACGGTCAGCAACACATCCACGTAGTCACCAGGCTTCACCATGCCAGCGGAGGCGTCCTTGCGGCCCGTCGCGACCGATAGTCCGCGGTGGCCTGGCAGGATGAGCGAGGCCAAGTCACGGCGCTCTTCGTTCGCCGTCGCCAGATCCGTCCAGAGCAAGCCTTGACCCGGCTGGACCGTGGTGCCGATGCGTAGGCCAACGATCTTCGAGCGCTCCGTGTCGCGAATCGCCCGGGGTTCGAGGTAAGCGATGGGGACCTCGTGCGTCGCGAGCTGGTCTTCGGTGATTGGCTTGTCTCGCTCCATCGGTTTGACCGCGATGAGCAGCCTGACCTTGCTACCGCCGGACGCCTCACGCTCGTAGCGGGTGAAGAACCATTCCATCAGCAAGACGCAGACCGCCGCAAAGCCGACCGCGATACCTAGAGCACGCCGATTCATGTTCGACGGAGGGTACGCGCGATCGCCGCGTTTGGGAACTCCAAGCCGCTGGCAACCAGATGGACGAATGCGCCTCGCCTCACGGCGTGACTGTCAGCGTGCCCTTCATCAAGGTGTAGTGACCGGGGAACGAGCAGATGAACGGGTAGCTCCCTGCGGCTGGGGCGACGAAGGTCACCTCGACCTGCCCGCCTGGCTGCGAGAGCGGCGTGAACGCGATCACGTTCGCGTCCCCCTGTTTCAAATATCCCGAGCCCTCTCCCGCGGCGACTCCGCCGTTCGCGACGTCCGCCTCGGTGCCCGGCTTCACGAGCACCCAGTTGTGCTTCATCGCTTGAGACGTGGCGTGATTGGAGAGCACGACGTGCACCTTCTGACCCGTCTGCACCGTGAAGGCAGTCTGGTCATACGCCATGGTCTCGCCGACGGTGCCGAGCGCGATCTCCGCTGTGCCCTTGCCGCAACCGATCAGGGCGATCAGCGCTACGCCAACGAGCGCCCTCATGACTTCTTTCGCAAGTGAGGCAGATACAGATCGAGCTTGCCGCACGCGACACACCCGTGCAGCTCGACGGGGAGGAGATCCTCGTCTGACTCCTTGAACACACCGAGCACGCCCGCGTCGTCACCGACGTGGAGATGGCGTACGCCGAGGTTCCTCAGCGGGCCGTGACAGTTGGTACACTTGCGTTCGGTTTCCTCGGTCGTCGTCATGCGTCCTTGGTACCACAAACCGGCCTCAGTTGATCGCCATCAAGGTGATCGTTCCGCCGCCGCTCTTTGCTTTGATCGTGACCTTCGGGTTGGGCGTCGCGCCTCCGAGAGTCAAGGTGTCGCCCTCCTTGATCCAACCTGTCGCGATCACTTGATTGGAGGCCTGCGTGGCGAGGGCGCGCGCGGTCACGCTGGACGGCACCTTCACCGTCACCGCGCCTTGCGTGGCCTCTACGTCCACGGTGACCTCGCGATCGACCCTATTTCCTAGGTCGATCGTGATCGCGCCCACGCCTGCGTGCGCGTGAATCTTCGACGCGCCGAACGCGCCCGCGGCGGTGAGCGTGATCGCGCCACCACCAGAGTCGATGTCTATCTCGTCGGCGGCGAGCGGGTTGGCTTGGCTGAATGACATGTCCACCGCGCCAGACGTGCTCGTGACCTTCACGCTCTTGATCGCGAGTCCGCCGAGCTCCACCTGCGTCTTGGCAGCGCCCGCGTCGATGATGAGCGAGACGGGCGACGGCCCCATCGTCAGGCGCCAGTCAGCGACGAGATCGCTCCCGAACTGAGCGCCGTCGGTGCCTGCGCCTTGACTGACGCGCACGTGATCGGCCGCGGCGTCGATCTTCGGATCGAGATCTTTGACGTTGGAGCGCACGCTGCCGCCGATCGTGTGTCCGCCGCCGGGAGTGAGGTGGAGCTCGCCTGCGGTGAGCGTGAGCTGCACGGAGGCGGGCGCGGCGGGCGTGCCCTGAGCATCGGCTGATACGTCAACTGTTCGCACGTCACCGATCTTCTTGCAGGATGCCAACAACACGAGCGCGACGCAGAGTCGTTTCATGCGCCGAGCCTAGGCCGAATTGCCGCTTCGCGCTGTGCTAAGAAGCCGCCGCTCGATGACCGTGCTCCAAGTCGCTGATCTGCGCTTCGGCTACGCCGGGGACACGCTGTTCGAGGGCGTGACGTTCAGCCTCGCCCTTGGAGAGCGCGCCGCGTTGGTGGCTCCGAACGGCGCGGGCAAGTCGACGCTGCTGCGGCTGGTGATGAAAGAGATCGAGCCCGACCAAGGCACGACGCTGATCAAGAAGGAGACGAGCGTCGGCTACTACCGGCAGTCTCACGAGATCGAAGCGAAGGGCACGGTGCTCGAGGCGTTTTTGTCTTCGTTCGGTGACGTGCTTGGGCTGCGCGAGCAGCTCAGCGCAGCGCAGCACGACGCAGCGAGCGGGGAGGAGACGTCGCTCGCACACCTCGCGCACGTGACGGATCTGTATCACCTCGCGCGCGGAGACGAGCTCGAGCGTGAAGTCTCGATGCTCGCGCAGCGGCTCGGGTTCGCGCAGACGGATCTCGATCGTCCCGTTGCTTCGCTCTCCGGAGGCGAGCGCGGTCGTCTCACGCTCGGCGTGATCCTGGCGCAGAAGCCGGACCTGCTCTTGCTGGACGAGCCCACCAATCACCTCGACCTCGACACGATCGCTTGGCTGGAGTCGTTCCTCATCGGTTATCGCGGCGCGATTCTAGTGGTCAGTCACGATCGCGCGTTCCTCGATAACGTGTGTCCAAACACGATGGAGCTCGGTTCGCGCGGTGTGCGCATTTATCCGCTGAAATACAGCGAATACGCGATCGCACGCGCAGAGGATCTCGCTCGCGAACGCGCGCTGCTCGAGCGACAGCAGTCGTTCATCGACAAGACGCAAGACTTCATCCGCAAGAACATCGCCGGCCAGAAGACCAAGCAGGCGCAGAGCCGACGCAAGATGCTCGACAAGCTCGAGCGCGTCGAGCGGCCCGAGGACGTGTGGGCGGTGGCCGAGCGCGTCGCGTTTCGGTTCGCGCCCGCGCTGCGCAGCGGAGACATCGTCATGGACGCCGAGCGCGTTGGGGCAAACCGCGGAGGCCGCGTGCTCTTCGACGACGTCGAGATCTTGATCCGCCGCGGCGAGCGCATCGGCATCGTCGGGCCCAACGGCTCCGGCAAGACGACGCTCCTCAACATCTTCGCCGGTCGAGCTCCCGAAGGAGATCGCGGCCGCATCAAGCGCGGGACCAACTTGCAGGACGGCTACTTCGATCAGCACCTCGGAGAGGTCGATCCCAAGAACACCGCGGTCGAGGAGATCAGGCGCGTTCGAGCAGATTTCACGGTAGAAAAATCGCGCGAGTATTTGGCGCGCTTCCGCTTCTGGGGAGATGATCCGCTCCGCGTCGTGAGCGGCTACTCCGGAGGCGAGCGCTCGCGCCTGGCGTTGGCGAAGTTGTTGTTGGAGCCGCGCAACCTCCTCTTCCTGGACGAGCCCACCAACCACCTCGACATCCCCGCCGCAGAGATCCTCGAGGAGGCCCTCGTCTCCGGCTTCGACGGCACCGTGCTCTTCGTCTCGCACGATCGTCGCTTCTTGGAGAACGTCGCCACGCGCATCGTCAGCGTGCGAGACGGCAAGCTGGAGATCTTCGTCGGCGGCTACCGCGATTTCGCGGCGGCGCACGCACCCAAAACGCCTCCTCCAAAAGACGATCCTGGAAAGCCCCCGAAGGGGGGAGAGCAATCTCGCCAAAAGGCGGGCGCGGAGAGTCCCCGACGGGGGAAGAGCATGCCTCCGCCGGCGCAGGAAATCGCGGACGGCAAGAAGAAGTACGACCAAGAGCGCCAACAGCAGCGCGACAAAGAGAAGAGCAAGCGTCGCGTGGCCGAGCTCGAGAACTCCATCGCGCTCGCAGAGACCGAGCTCGGGATGCTCCGTGAGAAGCTCAAGGAAGATCCCGGTGGAGACTGGGCGCGCGTCGCGGAGATGGCCGGTCGTGAGCAGGAGTTGGCGAAAAAAGTGGACACGATGGTGGCCGAGTGGACGAAGGTGAGCGAGGCTGTCGAATGATGACGCGCTGGTTGGCGATTCTGTGTGTGCTCGTGATGGCGGTCACGGGTTGTCCGAAGAAGAACGGCACGGCCTCCCAAGAGGGCGGCATCGCCGCGGACGACACGAGCGGCGTCGTGGTCAAGGACTCTAGCGAGGGTTTGTTGCTCACGTGGATCGACGACAAGGGTGACTTCCACGTCGAGCAGAAGGTCACGGACGTTCCGCTCATCGGGCGTGACTCCGTGCGCGTCGTCGATCCGAACAAGGACGAGGGCACGCACGACGGCAAGATCTTCGTCGCCGATTTGCGCACCGCACGTCCGGATGGAACGTACGCCGTGCACGCGATGACCCGCGCGGACTTCGATGCGCTCGCCCTCGCGCGCAGGCAGAAACATGGGCCAACGCTCGCGAGCGCGTTCGACGCGTCGGCGGTGCCGGTGGGCGGTCCGGACATCTCCAACAGCTCCAGCGCGCCCAACGCGCCCGTCGATCCAAGCACCCAAGCGCCCGTCATCATCTACGGAGCGGAGTGGTGCGGCGCGTGTCATCAAGCGGCGGCTTATCTCCGCGGCAAGGGAATCGCCTTCGTCGAGAAGGACATCGAGAAGGACAGCGCGGCCGCGCGCGAGATGCAGCGCAAGCTGACGCGCTTCGGCTTGAGAGGCGGGTCGATCCCGGTGATTGACGTTCACGGCAAGGTGATGGTGGGCTTCAACTCGCACGAAATCGACGAGGCGCTCGGGAAGGCCACTTGAGCCGCAACCCTAGAGTCGCGCTCCTCGTTTCGATGCTCGCCGCCTGCTCGGCAAAGGGTGTGTCCTTCGGTCCCTCCATCAGTGATGCGTCCCCCGACGGGCCTGTCTTCGCCACGGACTCCGGCAAGCCAAAGCCTCCGCCGGAGGTGTATGGGCAGACGGCGAGCGCGCTCTATCGCATCGATCCCGTCGCGCACACGAACGCGCTGGTGGGCAATTTTCAGGGCTGTTCGTATATCAACGACATTGCGCTCGATCAAAACGGGAACCTGTATGGCGCGACCGGCAACGCGCTCTACTCGATCTCGACGCAGAGCGCGCGGTGCACTCTGATCGCGAACGGCACCTTCCCGAACTCGCTGTCGTTCGTACCGCAAGGCACTCTGGACTCGGCGAACGAGGCGCTCGTCGGCTATGTCGGCGGCGACTACGTGCGCATCGACACGACGAGCGGAATGGTCACCAAAGTCGGCGCGCTCGGCGGCGGCTTCGCGTCGAGTGGAGACGTCGTGAGCGCCATTGGCGGATCCACGTACGTGACGGTGAAGGGCAACGGTTGCGCGGACTGTCTCGTCGAGGTCGATCCGAAGACCGGCGCGCTCGTGAAGAACTGGGGAGACGTCGGGCACACCGACGTGTTCGGCGTCGCGTTCTGGGGCGGTAAGGTCTACGGCTTCGCGAACGATGGATCTCTCTTCGAGATGACGCTCGCCAACAGCGCCGTATCCAGCACCACGCTCTCGTCGCCAGCGAATGCTTGGGCGGGTGCGGGCTCCACGACGAGCGCCCCGCTTACTCCACCGAACTAAACACGTGGCGCCGATGCGCTCCGGCACTGGGCAGCGCAGTCACGTCAACCGCCACGCTGAGCACCAGCGTGAAGAGTCGCCGATAGGTTTCGTGCGTCGTGCCGACGCTAGGAGCTGCGTTGGCGATCACTCGCGCGCCGCTGTCGTGGACGACCTTCTTGGCCATGTCGAGCGCCCGCATCTTGCTGCTCGACTCGCTGACGTCTGCGTCCTGCATGCGCTGGATGACGTGCAAATACTCACCAATCAGCCCCGCCAAGGCGTCGCTCGGGATCGTGAGCGCCTCCGTCGTCCCTTCACCCTGTAATCGCAGCCAAACGTCCGCGCCTTCTAGACCCACACGCAGCTCGTGGTGGTTCGTCTGTCCGAGGCCGCCGTCATCTAGCAGGTCGACGATCGTCGCGCGCCAGTCGTCACGACGCGCACGGCTGGCTGCTGCCCAGAGCGGGTCGTCGAGTCGAATCGTGCGCACCACCGAACAATCTCAGGAGAGCTCTTCGCTCGACCAGAGGCGACGGTTGCTGGGCGTGGGCGTCACGACCTCGTCTTGCTCGGTATGGACGTCCACGGCGTGGGCGTTGTCGGCGGGCGTGAGGGGTCGGTCGTTTCGAACTTCGAAGAGGTCGAGCATGGTCTTCATGGGCTTGGTGTTCATCTCTGCAAGACCGTTGCCGTTCGTACGTACGGGTAGACGCGATTCTCCCTAGAGCCATACACTCACAAATGACGATGACTCTGCGGCCGCAAACCCGTGTTCTCCCAAACACAGCGGGGGTCGAAGCTTTGGCCGAGAGCTTGCGATGGATCCAAAATGTCCCAGCGCCGCGCGCGGACGATCCGTCAGCATGCTGACAATCCCGCTGAGTCGGACCGATCGTAAGCATGCTGACAATCCGGCGTTCAGCGGCGAAGGTTCTGTCCAAGAGGCTCGCCTTTGGCGAGACTGCGACGAGTGAGCCGCGACAACCCCTATCGAAAGCCAGACCGCTTCACGGAGGCCGCGAAGAAGGCAGGTTTTCCAGCGCGGAGCGTTTACAAGCTGGAGGAGATCGATCGGCGCGTCCACCTGCTTCGGGCTGGGATGCGGGTGCTCGATCTCGGCGCGTGCCCTGGAAGCTGGTCGATGTATGTCGCGAACAAGATCGGCCCGAAGGGCAAGCTCCTCGCGGTCGACCTCGAGCCGCTCACCATCGGGCTGCCCACGCACGCGAAGTTCATCCACGGAGACGCGCTGGCCCTCGACAACTCGGATCTCGCCATGTTCGCGCCGTATGACGTCGTGTTGAGCGACATGGCCCCGCGAACGACGGGCAATCGCTTGGGCGATCAGACGCGCAGCTACGAGCTGTTCATGCGCGCGCTCGCGGTCGCGGCTATGCTCCTCATCCCAAGAGGCTCGTTCGTGGGCAAGATCTTCATGGGGGAGGATCTGCCCACGGCGCGCGCGGAAGTACGCAAGCTCTTCGACAAGGAGCGGCTCATTCGTCCCGAGGGAACACGCACGGTGAGCTATGAGGTCTTCGTGATCGCAGAAGGGCGAAAGTCCGCGTGAGCGCGTTCGCACAGCTCGCGCACGTCGGCGGACGCTTCGTGATCGAGCGCGAGGTCGGCCGCGGAGGCGTGGGGATCGTCTATCGCGCGGCAGACGACGTGACCGGCCAGCCCGTGGCGCTCAAAGTGATCGCGATCTCTGGTGTCGACGCGGGCGAGGAGGCGCGCTTTCGTCGCGAGGGTCGAGTGCTCGCGGGCCTGCGCCACCCTGGGATCGTGCGCCTCGTCGCGTTCGGTCAACTCGATGACGGAGCGCCGTACGTCGCCATGGAGTGGCTGGAGGGCGAAGACATCGCCCAGCGACAGCGCCGATCACCGCTACCGCTCGCGCAGAGCATCGACGTCGCCGCTCAGGTCGCGGATGCGCTCGCCGCAGCACACGTCGCGGGGATCGTTCACCGCGACGTGAAGCCTTCGAACGTGATCCTCGTGGGGAGCGGGCCGGGCTCGACCGGGCGTGCGGAGGCCAAGCTCGTCGACTTCGGCGTCGCCGCAGTGGAGGACGCGAAGCTCACTCGCACGGGCGCGATCATCGGGACGCCGGCGTACATGGCGCCGGAGCAAGCGCGTGGCGACTCCGAAGTTGATCACCGCGCGGATCTCTACGCGCTCGGAGCGACGCTCTTCGAGATGGCGGCAGGACGTCCGCCGCACGTCGGTCCAACCCCAGTCGCGATCTTGGCGAGGCTCGTGACGACGCCACCGCCGCGTCTCTCGGACGTCATGGCGAACGTGCCCACAGCCCTCGACGATCTGATGGCGGAGCTCCTCGCGACGACGCCGACAGACAGGCCCTCATCTGCAGGAGAGGTAGCCGACCGACTCCGCGTCATCGCTGCCGATCTCCTGACTCGCCACAGCAACCGCCCGAACGGCCAACCGTCGGACGAGGCGCCTCTGAGCGCGATCGGCCCTATCAGCACGATGGCAGTGCAGTCGGGTGGAGGCACGCGCCTCATCACCACCATCCTCGCGACGCACGTCGCGAAGGGAGCGCCGCGCGCGAGGCTCATCGCGCACCTGCGGGCTCGAGGCGCAGAGGCCACGGAGCTCGGCGGAGACGCGATCGTCGCGCACCTCGGCGTGCGCCGCGCGATGGGCGATGAGGCCATGCGCGCGATCGACCTCGCGCTGCGCCTCGCGAAGGTGAACGCAGCGGTAGGCATCGCGACGGGCCGAACGCGCGTAGAGCGCACGCGACCGATCGGAGAGGTCGTCGATCGCGCGGCGGCGCTCGCGCGAGACGCGCAGCGTGGGCAGGTGCTGGCGGACGTCACCACGACCGAGCTCGCCCGAGGTCGCTTCGAGTTCCAAGCGCGCGACGACGGCACGAGCGTCGTGACTGCCGCGATGACGGGTCGCAAGGACGGCGCGGGCGGAGCCCCGTTCGTGGGCCGCGAGGGCGAGCTCGTCCAGATCATGCACAGCTTCGAGCGCACGATCGACGAGAAGACACCGGTGCTCGTGACCATCACGGGCGCACCGGGGATCGGCAAGACTCGGCTTCGTAGTGAGGCCCTCTCGCGCATCGCCTCACACTCGACTGGCGCGCGCATCGCGATGGTGCGCTGCGAGACCTTTGGCAAGACACACGCTCTCGGCGTCGTCGCGGATCTCGCGCGGAGCCTCTCCGGCGTCGCGAAGGGCGCGTCGCTCGAGGACGCGCAGCTCGCCATCACTGCGCTCACGACCATGACCGGCCTGCAGCTGTCGGACGACGCAGCGGATCTCTTCGCGCGCTTGCTGGCGAACGAGCCACTCCCCGAGCTCTCCGACGCACGCGCGGCGCGCGACGCTCTTTGGATCGCGCTGACCGATTTGATCGTCGAGCTCGCGCGCCGCTCACCGTTGGTGCTGAGCATCGAGGACGCGCAGTGGGCCGATCTCGAGAGTCTCTCGTGGCTCGATCACGTCCTCGGCCGAGCTGCGCAATCGCCGCTCTGGGCGATGCTCACCACGCGGCCCACGCTCTGGCGCGACGATCCCGAGCGGTTCTCCGGTCGAGATCACGTGCGTGTCGAGCTTCGTCCGTTGTCCAAGCGCAACGTCCGCGCGATCGCGACCGCGATCTTGGGAGAGCGCGCGATCGCAGGCGAAACAGAGCAGATCGCGGAGACGATCGCGTTGCAGGCGGGAGGCTCGCCGCTCTTCGCCGAGGAGCTCGCGCGCTTGACCGCACAGGGCCGCGACGCGTCGAGCGCGCCGACGATCGAGGCGGCGATGCAGGTGCAAATCGACGCGCTCGACGACGCGGCGCGAGAAGCTGCGTCTCGCCTCGCCGTGTTTGGTCTCGTGGGTTGGGATACCGGTCTCGAGGCGCTCGGAGTCCCGCTCGCGGCGGAGGTGCTGCGTAGCTTGGCGGGCAGCGAGATCGTCGTCGAGCAAGCCAGCAGCCGTTACAAGGGCACGCGCGAGTTCAGCTTCAAGCACGCGCTGATGCGGGAAGTCGCGTACGCGTCGTTGGGCGACGAAACCCTCAAGGACTTTCACACACGCGCGGGGCGGTGGCTCGCGAAGATGGGCGAAGACGACGCGACCGTGGCCCGCCACCTCGAGCTCGGCGGCGCGCATCAAGAGGCCGCGTCGTACCTCGAGAAGGCAGCACGCCGCGCGCTCGCTGCACATGCGCTCGGAGACGCGGTGATGATGGCAGAGAAGGCGCTCGCGTTCGCAGACGACAAGCCGACTCAGTTCGCGCGCGCTCTCATCTTGGACGAGGCGTGGAATCGCCAGGACGCGCGCGCCGGCGAGCGTGACTCTGCCGTGCGTGCCATGGAAGACTCCGTGTACGACGAGGCGAGCGAGGTGCGCGCTCGAGGCGCACGCGTGCGATACGAAGACGCGTGCGGCGGCGATCCCGAGACGAGCTCGCGCCTCGATGTCGTGCGCAAGGCAGCGGAGTCTGCGGGCCTCGTCGACGAAGAGGCACGATGCGCAGCAGCGCTTGCGGCGCGCTATGCGTTCGGCGGCGAGCTGGATCTCGCGGCGGACGTCGCTGAGCACCTGCTCTCGCTCGCGCAGCGACACGGCGTCGCCGGCGCAGCGGTGGACGCTTGGCAAACGCTCGCGGTCGTGCGGCAAGCGCGCGGAGACGTGGGAGCAGCCCTCGAAGCTCGCAGGAGCGCAGCGCGCGCGGCGAGCCAAGCGGGCCTCAAGACGCGCGAGGCAATGCTCACGATCAACGTAGGCTTCGCCCTCACGACAGTAGGCGCCAAGCACGAAGCTCGTTTGGCGATCGAGGGCGGCATCGCGCTTGCGCAAGCGATCGGCTCGCCCGGGACCGTGCGTCATGGGCAGATGATCCTCCTATGTTGGGCGGCCACTTTCAGCCCTGATCCTGCGCTCGATCGCATCTTGGCTGATTCTCGCGCGCTCGCCGACAACGCCGCGACGGGCAGCTGGGTGCCACACGATCGCGCGACGCTCGGCGTGTTGTACTACCGCGGCGCGGAGCTACTCCGTCTCGATGGCAAGGTCGCGTGGGACTCCGCGCGCTCGCTGCTGCGAATCGCGGCGCAGGGATACCGCGCGACCAAGATGCTCGACGTGGTGCCCGTCGCGATGGGTCTGCTCGCCGAGGCGGAGCGGCGATGTGGCGAACCGCAGAAGGCGCGAGAGATCGCGCGCGACGCCGCCAACCTGCTGGACGACGGATCGCCGAGCTTGCTCAACGAGGCGCCCGTGTTCCTCGCGCTCCACGACGCGTGCGTCGACCTCGGTGATCTCGCAGAAGCGCGTGAGGCCATCCTGCGCGGTGTCCCGCGTCTCGCGACCCGCGTGCAAGGGCTCTCCGGAACGCCATACGCGCGCGATTTTCTCACGCAGGTCTCGGCGAACGCAGGACTCGTCGCCGCCGCGGAAGCGTACGGGCTCGTCCCGCGCGAGCTCGCTGCGATCCTCGACAAAGCCTGAGCGCGATGGGGCAGGGGAGAGACACGCTCGCGCAAGCCGCCTCGCCTTGGCTCGCGCTCGTCGGACTCTCCTTCGCGTTTCGCATGCCCGCGCTGCTCAACGCAGCGGCGACGAACTCGGACGCGGCGATCGTGGGCTTGCAAGCGATGCACATCCTCGACGGAGATCGCGGCTTGTTCTTGCTGGGTTCGGGGTATCAGACGTCATCGGACTCGTTCGTCGCTGCCGCATTCTTTTCGGTGATGGGCCCGACGCCGGCCGCGCTCATGCTGTCGTCGCTCACGCTGCACGTCGCCTCGACGCTCCTCGCGTACGCCACCCTGCGACGCCACATGAGCCGGTGGGGCGCGTTCGTACCGGCGCTCGCGTTGGTGTTCACGACCAGCTGCCTCCACTCCTTCGCGCTCTACCCGCCGCGGCAGCTCTCACTGACGCTCGCGATGGCGGCCGTGTGGGTCATCGATTCGGCAGAGAGCGGCGTGCGGCTCGGTCTCGGCGCGCTGCTCGTCATGCTCGCGTGGACGAGCGATCCGTACGCGATGGTGCTCGTCGCCCCGTTGCTCGCCTTCGCCGCGCTCCACGTGTGGGACTCACCAAGGCGCGCGTCTGCGACGATCGGCGCGTGCGCTGGCCTCTTGCTCGGCGCGATGCCGCTCGGGGCGCTCTGGTACCACCCGGACGCGCACCACGGCGTCACCGAAACGAGCACGGACGCGCTCTCACGCAACTGGCACTTGTTCGCGACAGAGTGCTTCCCGTGGATGAGCGGGACGGCGATCTACGCTCCCGTACATTGGATGGACTATGCACGCGTCGAGGAGGGCGCGCTGCTGCATGCGTTCCAGATCACGGGAGTGATCATCGCATGCGGCGCCGTGATTTACGGGGCATACACGATCGCAGCACGAAAGGAGCTGCTCGCGCTCCGCCTGCTCCATGGGACCGCGTTGGCGACGATCCTGGTGACGATCACGGGGTTCATGATCTCGCGCATGGTGATGGACAAGTTCAGCATGCGCTACCTCGCGGCGATCGCGCTCGTGCTCCCGTTCGCGTTCGCGCCAGTCGTCAATCGTCTCGGACCGCGGAACGGCGCGCTCTTGCTCGCACCCTATTTGATCACCGCTGCGATCGGGGGTTGGTTGGGCTATGGCCCGTACGTCGATGGACCGCTGCCAGTGCTCACAGGCTCGGGTCGCGCGAACGACGAGGCGCAGCTCATCGCGCAGCTCGACGCACGCGGAGTGAACGACGCCGTTGCCGATTATTGGTCCGCGTATCGCCTGACCTTCTTGGCGAGAGAGAACGTGCGGTTCGTACCGCTGCACGTGCAACAAGATCGATACCCGCCTTACCGACTCCGCTTCGAGTCCGCCAGACGCGTCGCGTACGTCTACGACGAGCTACGCAGCTTCGAGGATCGCGGCCAAACCGAAGCCGATTTCGCGTCCATGGGCGCGTTCTCATCCAGCGTGGAGCGCGTCGATGTGGGCGTCTTCCACGCGGTGATCTTCACGCGCAAGTGAAGACCACTGTCTACTTCGTGAACGTGCGGAACGCCGCGATCGTTCGCTTGAGGCCTTCGCGAATGTCTACCTTGGGCGTGTAGCCGATGAGCTCCTTCGCCGCGTCGATCGATGCGAGCGAGTCTCGGACGTCCCCAGCGCGACCGGGCCGGTACTCGGTGTTCGGCTTGGTGTCCGTCGCATCGCCGATGATCGCGAGCAGCTGGTTGAGGCTCGTACGTTCGGCGCACGCGATGTTCACGACCTGTCCCGTGAGTTTGTTCTTGCTGTTCGCGCCCAGCAGATTCGCATGCACCGCGTTGTCGATGTAGCAGAAGTCGCGCGTCTGCTCGCCGTCGCCGAAGACGATGGGGCGCTCCTTCTTGAGAGCGGCGGTGATGAAGTTCGGGATGACGGCTGCGTACTGGCTAGTCGGGTCTTGGCGCGGCCCGAAGACATTGAAGTAGCGCAAGCACAAAGTCTCGATGCCGTAGAGCGACGCGAACACACGCATCAGCTGCTCGCACGTGAGCTTCGCCACGGCATAAGGCGACAGAGGCATCGTCGACATCGTCTCGAGTTTTGGGAGGGTCGGCGTGTCTCCGTAAGCCGACGAGCTCGCGGCAAACACGACCCGCTTGACACCCGAGCGCCTCGCGACGTCCAGCACCACGGTCGTCCCTTGCACGTTCGCGAGCATTGACGGTTGCGGCATCTCCACCGAGCGCACGACGCTCGGAATCGCCGCCTGGTGAAAGATGACATGTACATCCTTGACTGCGCGGGCCACGGCGTCGGGATCGACGATGCTGCCCTCGACGACCTCCAGCTTGCCCTTGAGGCTCTCGATGTTCTGCCGGCGACCAGACGAGAAGTCGTCGAGGATGCGAACGGACTCGCCGGCTGCGAGCAACGCCTCCGCGATCGAAGACCCGATGAAACCCGCACCACCCGTGACCAAATAGAGGCTCATGGCTTTTCTAGTACAACTCCCGTTAGCGAGGATCCATCACACTGTGTTGCGTCGCTGTTTGCCGCATTCATCGGCGCAGAATTTAGCTCTCAGCCTTGTCGAGCATTATGGTCGCGCAAGTTGGCCATGTGAGGCCTGTTGCCGTAACCACCAACGCATGGGCACCACTCATCCTATCGTCGGGAGCTGCGTCGTCTGCGACGAGTCCGACGCGCGCGCTCTGTCCACCACGCGCCTCTCGCGAGGTGAGGTGGTCGTCGTGTGCGGAACCCACGCGCTGGTGCACGAGCGAGCTCTCGGTCGCGCCGCGAGCGTAAACGAGCTGCGCGCGCTGATCGGAGAGCGACGCGATCGAGATGAGCGTCGCGCCGCTGGCGACGAGCTCGCGGAGGCGCTGACCGCAGCCTTTGCGCCGAGCGATCGTCGTCGGATCGAACGGCGCCAGTAGCCGATCAGAAGCAGCGGATCAGAAGCCGAGGTCTGGGTCGCCGTTACCAGGTGTGCCGTTACCATGTGTGGCTGAGTGGCTGGTCGCCGGACCCGTGGGGTG
>JANYHY010000877.1 GCA_025362165.1 Myxococcales bacterium
CCAGCTGGAGGCCGAGGATGGCCGTCAGGAATCCCAGCACGCCAGCCGGCGTGCGCGCTTCGAGCTCTCGTGGCGCTCGCGCTCCGCCGCCGTGAGCCAGCGGCGCGACGTCTGTGTCGTCTGCGATGCTGGCGCCTGGGCCGAGCGTCGCGCGTGTCCCGACGACGCTCCTGGCCCCGACAGTGATCGCGCCGATCACGAGCTTGCCGCTGCGAATGACCGCTGGCGCGAGCTCCGAATCGGTCGACAGCGTTGTCCCATCGCCGACCGAGAGCAGATCGAACGCGTTGAGGTTGGTCGTGGCGACCATCACATCACGACCTACGCGCGCCCCTAGCAATCGTAAATAAGGGTTGAGGAGCGGCGTGCCACGGAGAGACTCCACCGGGGCGATGGCCAGCGCTCGGTCCACCAACCAGTGCCGCAGGTGAGCTTGCCCCCACAGCGGGAACACGCCTGCGCGGTACCTGCCGATGACGATCCACTTGAGCGCGACAGCGACGAGCAGCATCGCCGGATGCATCGCCAAAAGGACGCCGAGAGAGACGACCGCAGCCGAGAAGCTCGACCAATTGGCCCGGCGAAGCGCGAAGAACGCGAGGTACGGTCCCAACCACTGCGCCGCGTGGAGAGCGGCGATGAAATAGACGCCACCCGCCTGCGCGATGGTCGCGCGCGCGGGAGTGCATCGAGGTTGATCTGCGAGCGCAGGTGGGTCGCTTGTCGTGGGGCGACGCGATGCCATGAGTCGCGCGAGCCCGGCCGCCGTCGGATGATCGTAGAGATCGCGGAGCGCGAGCGTCCGCAATGCCGGATCGCTGCGGAGGCGAGAGATCAACTGAGCCGCCAACAAAGAGTGGCCTCCAAGGTCCAGGAAAAAGTCGTGCTGCGGTGTTGCGCGGCGAGCGCCCGTGACGTCCGAGAAGGCGCTCGCGAGTCTGTGCTCGAGCCCCTCGCGTACTGCTGGCTGGATGGACGAAACCGGCGCTTGCCGTGGCTCGGGGAGCGCCGATCGATCCACCTTCCCGCTCGCTAGTGTCGGGAGACGCGGCAGTCGTCGGAAATACGCCGGCACCATCGCGGCTGGGAGTCGCTTGTGAAGGAGTCGCGACCAGCGAGCAGGATCGAACGTGGCCGAATCACGGAGGACCACGTACGCGACGAGCGCGTCTTGTTCTGCCACTCGCCTCTTCGCTACGCAGCACTGCGCGACACCTTCGAGAGAAGCAAGCGTGTCCTCGATCTCACCAAGCTCGATGCGGACGCCGCGGAGCTTGATTTGCTGGTCCACGCGGCCAAGGAACTCGATGTCTCCTGCGGCGGTATGACGCCCTAAGTCGCCGGTCGCGTACAATCGTGCTGGAGCGCCGCGCTCTCCGGCGAACGGACAAGAGACGAAGGGTGACGGCAACGCTGCTGCGTGGCCGACATAGCCAAGCGCGAGGCCTGGCCCGCCGATATAAATCTCACCTGTCTTGCCTGGCGCGACTGGCTGGCGCTGCGCATCGAGCAAGTAGACGCGGTAGTTGGCGATGGGCTTGCCGATCGTCACTGGGTCGCCCGCATGCAGGTCCGTCGCCGTGGCGATGACGGTCGCTTCGGTGGGCCCATACGTGTTGACCATTCGTCGCCCTCGGCTCCAGCGTTCGACGAGCGACGCTGGACACGCTTCACCACCAACGATGAGCAGTCTCACGCCCGGCATGGGCTGCTGGACGGTTGCGAGCACTGTGGGCACGGTGGAGACCACCGTGACCCGCCTGTTCGTCACGACCTCTGCAAAGGACTCGAGCAGGGTCGCCTTGTCGACGACCACGAGCGCGGCCCCTGAGGCGAACGCAAGCCAAATCTCTTCCACGGCCGCGTCGAAGGAGAGCGAGAAGCCTTGCAGGACGCGGTCAGTGGGAGATAGACCGAACAATCGGTGCTCTACCCGCACGAGATGCGCGGCGCTGCGATGCGCGATCTCCACGCCCTTCGGCCGTCCCGTGGAGCCGGACGTGTAGATGACGTAGCAAGGGTCATGAGCGGATGGCCGATCCTGCGGCGGCCTGCGCGTGACCGCCGCGGTGAGCCCAGCGAAATCGATCTCGCGGCACGAGACACCTCCCAACCGGCAAGCCCGGACGAAGAGCGACGCGCCAGAGTCAGCGAGGACGAAGCGCACACGATCTTCGGGGCACTCGACGTCGAGGGGGACGTACGCCGCGCCCGACTTCAGCACGCCCAACAGCGTCGCGTGAGCGTCGATCGATCGCTCCAGCTGGATGGCGACGCGGTGCCCCGGACCCACGGCGCGCTCACGCAGACCGTCCGCCACACGCTCGGCGAGCGCGTTCAGCGCGGCGTAGGTGAGCTGCTGCCCTTCATGCTCGATCGCGATCCGCTGGGGGAAGCGCCGCGCCGTGTCCTCGAAGATCTCGTGCAGCACGGTGGGGGCCGCTGCTTCCGGGAACGCGTCGGTGTGACTGAAGGCGCCCAGCGCGAGGTCGCGACGAGACATGCCCGACCATCGCGAGCGTCGAGTGATTGAAGACAAAGCTGTTCCCGCATCCGGTTGCATGGACGTTCTCCGAAGGCGCGCGCGAGGCCGCCCGTTGTGAGTGAGGTCAATCGATTTCGAAGCCGACGGACGCGCCGCCGTTGAAGAGCGTTGGGCTCTGGCCGATGGCGCGAGCGAGTGAGGGGATGAGCAAGCTGCTCACTTCTGCGTGCAGGCCCAGGTACATCCAGTTGGCCACGTCGAGCTGCACCGCGGCTCCGAGCTCAGCCAGCTCCAGACCCGAGCGCGACTCGCCGAAGTAGGCTCGATCGTAGGTGGCCGAGGCCCAACCGACGTCGGCGAACACGCTCGCCGTCCAAGCTTTGAGCTCACGCTCTAAGGAGAGGCCGAGCGTGCCGAAGTAGCCCCCCTGCGCGCTGCGCATGTCCACTGAGTGACCGGTGAACGCGCGCCAACCTCCGAAGACGTACGCCGCCTCGAGCGTTGCCTCGGCGGTCGCCGGCAGACTCTCCGTCGGCCCGGCGAAGCTGGCGAAACCGGCGACTCCGGGGCGAAGCTCGAACGGTCCTGCGCGCCAAGCATAAGAGAGCTTGCCGGAGACGAACGTCGCGTGCGACGGAGGACCGGCGGTGGTGAACGCGGCGACGGACTCGAGCGAGACGCCGTAAAGCTCGCCATGTGCGCTTGGCACTAGCGCGGGACCTCCGAGCTGCATCCCCCTCCAAATCAGGCGCGAATCCATCCCCCACTCGGCGCCGGCGGACAGCTCGCTCTCTCTCGCGGCCGCCACGCGAGCGCTTGTCAGCAGAAATAGCAGCGCGAGGACTCTCACGACCTTCACTTGCAGACTCCGAGCGTACCGAAGGTGGGATCGGTCGCAGCGCAGCGTTGGTTCGCGGCGCAGTCCGCGTCCATGCAGCAGAACTTCGCGCACGTTCCGTCTGCGCTCGAGTCGGTCGCGCAGGACAGCCCCGGCGCGCACGAGGGCCCTTCATCTACGTTGCAGTCCCCGCCGAGCGTGACGTTGTTCGGCGACGGGTAGCAGCCGAAGCCGTGAGTCGGATCGACGTCACACGCCTCTCCGCGCGCGCCAGCGCAGCCCGCGTTGTCGATGGGATCACATCGATAGAGCTCACCTGCAGGACCGCAACCCACCGGCAAGGCGATCGTGTCTTTGCCTGGCAGAGTCGTGGACGCGTCTGCGTCTTGTGCAACTGGAGGTGCGCCGCACGCGAGGAGGGACGCCGCCAACATCAACATCGATCGATTCATATCCAGCGACTGAGCACCGCGCGTGCCGTCGCGCGATCGGCGAATTTCGCGGCTTTGTTTCGCACATGGGGTGTCCCGGACATTTAGCGGACGTCCACGGACAGGTCTGCGCCGATTGGATATGCTCGCCGTCATGACGAGCCTGCCGACTTGCCCGACGTGCTCGGGATTGATACCGCACGCGATCCTCGCCGCGCCGTTCTGCCCGTGGTGCGGCAAGCCGCGAACGCCCGGCGCAAGTGATGACGACCATGCGAAGCGAGTCAAGGTGGCCAAAGCGGCGCGGTCGGGCGGCAAGACCAAGTCTGAATCAGTGCTCTCGGAGGGACACCGCCACTCGCACCTCGCGTTCGATCCGCAGATCGGCTTCGCGATGATCGGCGCCCACAAACACGACGACGCGATGCACCTGCGCGCATACGATCTCTACAACAAACGCGTCGCGTGGGAGGCGCTCTCGGGTGAGATGGCTCGCGACACGATGGAGCGAGTCGCCGTGCGGGGGCACACCGTCTACGCCAACATCGGCCGTACGCTGCGCGCTCTCGACCTCTTCACCGGGCGGCAGAAATGGGGCTCGGAGTTCTCGGATGTCCTGGACAGCGAGAGCGCCGTGCCTCACCGCGAGCTCAAGATCGTGGACACCACCCCACCAGGACACCCCGGCGCTGTCATCGCGTTCACGATCGACAAAACGATCGTTTCCATGGACCGCGACACGGGCCGTCCCCTTTGGAAGGAGAAGCGCGAGCACATGCCTCGATCGGTGCAGCCGCTCGAGCAGTCGGGGCTCGTGCTCTTCCAAATTCACTCGCATCTCCATGAGGTGATCAACCCCGCACAGCAGGCCCTCGTCTTGAGGGTGGAGAAGTCGATCGAGAACGCTTGGCTCGCGGGTCGCTTTGGCCTCTGGAAGGTTCGAAATTGGGGCTGCGCGATCGGGAGGGCCTCGTGATGTTCGACTACCTCGCCAACCAAGAGGTGATGTTCGACGCGATCGATAAAATCGAAGAGGACGTCCCGTTCGTCATGGGGTTCAACTGCGTGTTCGGCGCGACCCACAGCGGCGACAAGCTCTTTGCGTCACCCAACGCGAAGCCAACCGTCTTGCGCGAGGGGCTGCGCATCAACCAGCTCGCAGTGGCGGGTCCGACTCTCTTCGCGCTTCTGATCAAATCCGAGGGCACGCGCGTCCGTCGTGTCGTTGGGCTCGATCCGCAGACGCTCGCGGTGCGCTTCGACCTCGGTGAGCTCTCGACCGAACCTACGAGCAGCAGGGCTAACCAAATCCTCGCCCTCCCCGACATGGCCGTCATCGTCACGAGCTCCGGCGACAGCAGCCAGTGCGAGCTCTGGGGTGTGCTGCCGACGGGACAAATCGCCTGGCGGACCCCCGTCGGAAGTTGGTCTGCGCACTACCTCCTCGGAGGCCACATCGTCTGCTACGCGGATGGTTGGAAGATCCTGCGACCGAACGATGGACAGATCGTCATGGAGTACACGCGCGATCGCTGACGGAGACCTCCATCCCCGTAGGTCGAAGCGTGACGGATGGTTGAGCGCGCGGCGGCTTGGTGACCATGACACGCGCACGCTGCATGAGCGTCGCGAGCACGAGCACCGCCTCCATCTGCGCGAAGGCCTGGCCGATGCAAATGCGCGCTCCGCCGCCGAATGGGAAATAGGCGTATTTGCGGGGCGGCGGCGCACCCTCTGCCCAGCGCTCGGGCCGGAACTCGGCGGGACGTTCGAACCACCGCGGGTCGCGTTGAATCGCCCACGGACAGAACCAAACCTGATGGCCTGCCGGGATGTCGAAGCCACCGAGCTTGAGGTCTTCCCGCGCCTCTCGACCCATCGACCACGCGGGTGGGTACAGGCGGAGAGATTCGGAGATCACTTGATGAGTCAAGCGTAGCTTGCGCACGTCGTCGAACGTCGCGGGGCGATCTCCGAGGACTTCGCGGATCTCGGTCATCATGCGCTCTTCGATTTCTGGGTGTTGCGAGATGAGGAGCCACGTCCAAGTGAGGTTGATCGCGGTGGTCTCATGACCGGCCAAGAAGAGCGTCATGCACTCGTTGCGCAGCTGCTCGTTCGACATGCCGCTCCCATCTTCGTCCCGCGCCTCGAGGAGCATGCCGAGGAGATCGTCACCACCGGTTTTGTTTCGACGCCGCGCGATGAGCTCGTAGATGACTGCGTCCAGGCGGGCGGTCGCGCGATCGAAGCGGCGACGCTTGGGCAGTGGGAGTTTCCTGAGCCAAGGGAGGACGAGCCCAGACGGATCGGAGACGTACTCCAACAGGTCCTCTAGCGCCTCGCCGACCTCTCGAGTGTGCTCGGCGACATCCGAGCCGAAGAGCGTCTGCGAGACGATCTCGAGCGTGAGACCCATCATGTCGGCGTGAAGATCGCGCGTGCCCCCCGCTCGCCATTTCTCCGCGAGGACCGAAGCGCGATCGACCATGGCAGCGGCGTACGCGGCGATGCGATCGCGATGGAACGCCGGCTGCGCGAGCCTGCGTTGGCGACGCCAGAAGTCGCCTTCGCTCGACAACAACCCATCGCCCAAGATCGGCTCGAGCGTCTCGCGAAGGTAGCGATCCTTGCGCCAGAGTTTGTGTCGCGTGACGAGCACGTCCTCGACGAGATCCGGGTCGCTCACGAGGATCACCCGCCACGGGCCGAGCGCGACACGAACCACGTCGCCGTAAGAGTCGCGCGTCTTCTCCAGGAAGCCGAGTGGATCACGCATGAACGACAGCACGTTGCCCACGATCGGCAGGCGAGGCGCGTTGGGCGGCTCCACGCTGGCGAGAGTATCAGGGCGGAGTGACGCTCGGCACGGCTTGTCCGAGCGCAGATGGAATCTCCACATACCCGTGTCCAGAGCTTTGATGGCACGTGTTGCACGCCGCGGCCGCGCGAGCGAACGCGTCGGTGAATGCCCGCGCGTCCTTCGCCTTCGCCGCCTTCACGAGCTCGACCGCGTTCGTCTCCAAGAAGCCCTTGGCCATCGCGGGCAGCGCCTGTGATGGGCCTTCTTTCGGCAGCTCTGCGTTCGGCAGCTCTTGCTCGAATGACTCTTGTATCTCACCCACCTCGAACGCTGCGAGCTCGAAGCGATTGGCGGAGGCTGCTTTTCCAGCGAGCTCGAAGCGACGCCCGACGTCGATCATGATCGCGCCGTATCGGGGATGAAAGACGGGCGCGGGCGTGTCTTGCTTGGAACAACACACCAAGAGCAGCAAGAGAGCGCGTCCAAGCATCCACGATCTTCTAGCACTTGGCGTGTCGCGCGACCTCCTCTTGCATCTCTCCATTGAGCACCAGGCGGAGCATTCGAAGCTCCGCGCGCGTGAACACCGGTCTCGCGAGAAGATTCCGGCCAAGGCAAGCAGCGATGCGGGGTCCTAGGTGAGTGCGCGGTTCGGGCTCGCTCTCCTTGCTCGCGCTCTGCGCGTGCGCCCACGTGTCTCCGCGCGTGGATCTGCCTACTTTTACGGCCACTCGCGCGCCTCCGGTCCTCATCGAAGAGGCGGTGATCACGCCCGATTCACCGGAAGACACTCTGGCGAGAGAGGTCTCGGCGATCCGCGGCCTACCCCTGAAGCACGGCTTGCACGTCGAGAAACTCGCGCAGGGTGAGTTCTTGATGCGCACTCATGGAGAGCCCGCGGACAACGCTACGACAGCCACGTATGTAGCGTTCGGGTTCATGCATCACGATCCGAACGCGCCCGCGCCGATGCTCAGGCACGCGGCCTACCTAGGCATCTTCGATTTTGCGACGCACGAGCTCTTGCTCCGCGACGATCTCACCGAGAGCGCAGCGCGCGGAGTGCTCGTGCACGAGATCGGCCACGCGCTGCAAGATCAGACGTATGGTATGCCCACCAACACGGACGGTGACGACGCGGCGCTCGCGATCAAGTCTGTGTACGAAGGCGACGCCACGCTCACGCGCGAGCTGTACGCCGCGAAATCGATCGACCAGAGCGCCGACGATCGTGTGTCCGACGCGATCATGATCGTGCGCACGAACACGAGAGAGAGCGTCGCGAAGGCGCTCGGCGTCCCAGACGACGCTACGCGCGAGCCTCGCTTCGGCGAGACGATCTCCACGTATTTGGATGGGATGGTGTTCGTCGCGTCCCTCTGGCAAAGAGGCGGCTTTCCGCTCGTGAACAGCGCCTACGCGCGCGTGCCCGTGAGCACCGAGCAGATCCTCCATCCAGACAAATACCTCGCGAACGAGCTGCCGATCGTCGTCGCCGCCCCTGTCATGCCCGCTGGGACTGCCAAGCTGGCGGAGGGGACGCTTGGGGAGCTGCGCACGCGTTTGTTGCTCGCGCGATGCAGCAAGACCCCCGCGGTGGGTGGTTGGGGGTGGGGCGGAGATCGCTTCGTCGTGGGGCTCGGCAAGGACGGCCGTCTCGCGCTCACGTGGAGCACCGTCTGGGACACGGAGGCAGACGCCAAACACTTCGAGTCGGCGCTGCAATGGGTCTCTGCGCGCTGCTGGTCGTCTGAGCGCCGCGACGGCTGGTGGATCGGACCGCGCTCCACCATCACCCGCTCGGGCGCGCGCGTCGATTACACGCGCGGCTGATTTGTGCCGCGATCGGCGTATGATCTGGCTTGTTAGCATGCTCACTTGCCGAACCGACCGATCCGCCCGAAGCTCGATTGTCAGCATGCTTACAATCCGAAGGGCCGGCTGGGTCTTCGTCTTTGGTGCCGCTCTCGTGGGCTGCGCGAACGGGCTCGTCCTCGAGAGCCCAGACGCGAGCGCGCCGGGCGACGCGACGACCGATCGCACCATTCTCCCTGATGCGACGTCGGACCAAGGCGCGTCCGACGCGAGCAGTCCCGACACTGCGGACATCAACGTGCCCGACACGTTCGACGCTGGGTGCTCGCAGCTCGACGCGGGGATGGGCGGGATCGGCATCCCGCCGAACAGCACGGCGACCGGCGGCTCTTACCAAGCGAACACGCCGGACAAAGCGATCGACGGCGATCTCAACACCTATTGGAACGCGGGCGGCTACTCCGGCGGCATCACGATCAAGCTCGCTTCGGTGCAAGTCATCTCGGGCATCCGCATCGCGAGCATCGCGAGCCCGGGCTCGAGCGAGACGTACACGATCACGGGATATCAAAACAACAACCCGATGATGATCGGCAACGCCACGCTCCAAGCGCAGGCTGGCCTCCAAATACTCGCGCCCATCTCGGTGACGACGGGCTCCTATGATCAAATCCAAATCGACGTGACGTCCGGCTCGTCGTGGGCGGCGATCGCGGAGGTCTCGCTGCTCACTCAGTATTGCCCGTGAATTACGGCGCGAGCGTGACTGTCACTGGAGCATGATCGGAAGGGATGGCGCCGCTCTTCTTGCTCTTCTTGCGGAACTCACGCTCGACCATCACGTCCGTCATGCGCGCGGCGACGGGCTTGGACGCGAGCACGAGATCCAGCCGCATTCCGAGCTTTTTGTGGAACGCTCCGGCGCGGTAGTCCCACCACGAGTAGCCAGGCTCCGACGGATATTTTTCGCGATAGAGATCGACCAGACCAGAGCCCGTCATGCGGCGCATGAGCGCGCGCTCCTCGTCCGTGTGGAAGATGGTCCCCTTCCCGCGCTCTCCCAAGTACGAGTCGAGATCGGTCGTGCACACGTTGAAGTCGCCGGCGACGATGAGCGGCGCGTCTAGGTTTGCGAGCGACTCGAGGTGTGTCGCCAAGTGCCCGAGCCACGCGAGCTTGAGCGGGTAGTCCGCGTGCGTCTCGTGTTTGCCGTTGGGGATGTAGACGGAGACGACTTGCATCCCGAACGTACGCACCATCATGAAGCGCGCGCCTGCGTCCTTGGCCGCACCTGGTAGTTGACTCATCAACGGCTCGATCGGATCTCGCGAGAGCACGCCGACGCCGTTCCATCCCGCCTGCCCTACAGCCGCGACGTGATAGCCGAGCGCCTCGAGCGGCGCGCGATCCAACTCCTCCTCCTTGATCTTGAGCTCTTGGAGACACACGACGTCGGGCCTCCGCTCGGTCAAGAACTCCATGAGGCGCCCTGCGCGCGCGCGTACTCCGTTCACGTTCCAGGTCGTGACGAGCATGGGCTCGCTCAGATCGACGCGAGCAATTTGGCAGCGAAGGACTCGACCCCGGGAGACTTGCTCGCGCGCAGCACCACGTCGAGGGCGCGCGTGCGCATCAATTTGCGGAACGCGACGCCCGCGAGAAACGAGCCGCGAAACGCCTTCTTGCAGCGGCGCTCGTAGTCGTGGAAGGCGACGGGCTCGTCCACTCCGCCGCGTAGGGTGTCGGCGATCGCCTCTGCCGCGAGCATGCCCGAGCGCATGCCTTGGTAGATGCCCTCGGCGGTCGCTGGGTGCGTCATCAAGCCCGCCTCACCGACGACGATCGCGCCGGGACGTGTGAGCTTGCTTGGCGTGGCGTTCCAGACGATGGGGTGACCCTTCCAAGGTTTGGTGGGCTTCGCGTCTGCGAGTCGCGCCTTGTAGTGCTTGTCCAAGAATCGTTGGAACAGCTCCCGCGCGTTGTGCTTCGGCGCGCCAGGCGCGTCCTCGTAGGTGATGCCGATGTTGACGCGATCGGGGCCCTCGGGAAATAGCCAGCCGTAGTAGGGCGCCACCATCTCGTCGAAGATCATCTCGACGTGACCTTCGCGGAAGCCGACGCCCGACCACCAGCCCATGATGGCTTGGATCACGTTGCGCGGGCGTACCTCGGGCTGGCCGATGCGGCAGTGCGCGCCGCCCGCGATGACGACGATCTGGGCGCGCAGCTCGGCGCCGTTGCTCGATCGAACGCCCGCGACGCGACCGTTCTCCACGAGCACGTCCGTCGCGTTGAAGTCGGGGACGAACTCTGCGCCGCGCGAGATCGCCTTCAAGAGCAGCTTGTGATCGAGCACGCGGCGCTCGCACACGACGGCCTCCGCCGCAGAGCCCGCGGACATGTAGCTCTCCTCGCCGCTCTGAGTGACGAGGCGGATGCCCGTGATGGGATAGCTGTGCGGCTCGACCTCGTGCCACACGCCCAGATCGCGGAGCGTCTTGATGCCCTTCGGCGAGAGCCCGCTGCCGCACGTCTTGTCGCGCGGGAAATCGTGGCGATCCGTGAGCACGACGCTTCCGACGCTGAGCGTTCCAAGGTGCGCCGCGCACGCGGTGCCCGCAGGTCCCGCGCCTACGATGACGACGCTCGCCCTCTTGTCCTTGGACACGCTCACTGCAGATCCGAGTCCTGATCGGCGCGCGCGCGCAGCTTGACGAGGCGGTCTTGCACGGCCGCCTTCTGGCTCGCCAGGTGCTCTTCCCACTTGCGCACGGTGAGCGCCTGGAATGCATGCACGGCTGGATTGAGATCGAGCGTGGGGGCGTCCCAGTGTGCTTCATAGCCGCGCTGCTCGGCCTGGACCGCGATCTCGTCTTCGCGTAGCAGCGGCTTGATCAAGAGCTCGTTCGAGATCTTGAGGAACGGCCTCATCAGCCTGCGCGGGATCGGCACGTGCGTGAACGGCACGACGAACGAGTCGAAGTAAAAGAGGAAGAAGACTCGCGTCGTGCACTCGTCGATGGGGAGCAAGAAGCACCAATGCTTGATCTTGCCGTCCGTCGAGGAGCGTTGATACGGGTACTCGTACGCGAGCTCCATCGCGTTCGTGTCGACGCGCGCCCGATCCACGAAGCGTCCGCTGATCGCGCCGCCGCCGACCTTGGTGTCGTACTCGAGCTCGACGACATCGCCTTTGGTCTCCAGGCGCTTGAGCTCCGCGTTCTCGAAAGGCTTGTATTTGCGGTGAAGAAACGCGTGAGTAAAATCGCTGACGTTGTCGATGATCATCGAGTGGTGAGCGCGCCACGTAAAATCGACAGGGACGCACTCCCAACGATCGTCGCCCTCGAGTTCGGGCGCCTCGGGCATAGCCGTCGTGTCCGCGCGCGCTGGGTCACCGAAGAAGATCCACACGAGGCCGTAGCGGACACGCGTCGGGTAGTTGCGCAGCTTGCACTTGGGCAACCCCTTGCCGAACGTCGAGTGCGCGACGCTCACGAGCTCGCCTGCACCGTTGTATTCCCAGCCGTGATACTGGCACACGAGGCGGTCTCCCTTGACGACGCCGATGTGCAGCGGGAGTTGGCGGTGCGCGCAGCGATCTTCGACTGCGTGGAAGCGGCCGTTGTCGTCGCGATAGAGCGCGACGGAGGTGCCCCAGAACTTCACCTCTCGAACATCGCCTGGCTTCATCGCCGACACGTGCTCGACCGCGTACCAGTAGTTCGGATCGAGGCCCGCGGCGCGCGCCTTCTGACGGCGATTGGTCGCTTGTTCGAACGTCGGCGGTGCGGACTTGTTGCTCATGCGGTGGCCTCCAAGGTAGCGGTCGTCTCGCGTGCGGGTCCCCGTGGAGCGAGCCCGCGTCGAACGAAGTCTTCATAAGCCGCGAAGATCGCGTCCTCGATCGGAGTTGGCGCGAAGCCGAGCTCCGTGCGCGCCTTGGTCGTGTCTGCGCGGCGCTGGCTGCGAAGGATGCGCACTGCGGCGGGAGTGAAGCGCTGCGGCTTGTGCGGCGCGAAGCGATCCATGAAGAAGCTCGTTACCTGCGCCACGCCTGCCATCACAGTCGGCGACAAGCGGAGCTTCGGTCGCGGCCGGCCCGTGACCTTCTCCCAGATCTCCATCATCTCGTCGATCGAGACGAACCTAGAAGAGAAGATGTACTTCTGCCCGCTGCGACCGCGCTGCATCGCGAGCATGTGCCCCGCGGCGATGTCTTTGGCAGGGATGAACTCGAAGCCACCCGGCACGTACGCACGCAGCTTTCCGTGCGCGAAATCCAGCAGTGTTCGGCCCATGCGCGAGGGCTCGTAGTCGTGAGGCCCGAGCACGGCGCAGCTGGTCGCGATGACCACGTCGAGCCCTTCCACTGCGGCCTTCAAGCACTCGTGCTCGACTTGAACTTTGGTGCGGGAGTACGGCAGCACTTCGTCGAACGGGTAGTGCGTGAGCGTCTCGTTCGCTGGCGCGTGTGGGTCTTCGCGGTTCCAACCGTTCGCGCTGAAGCTCCCGGTGACGACGACACGATCCATCGCGATGTGTTGAGCGACGCGTAGGAGGTTCTGCGTGCCGGTGACGTTCACGTCGTAGATGCGACGCTCCAGCGCTGGGTTCGGCACACCAGTCGCGATGATCGCGGCCACGTGGAACGCCTGCGCGCAGCCCTTCATCGCCGTCTCGAGGGCGCCGAGGTCAGTGAGCTCCGCGGTCACGCGCTCCACATCGAGACCCTCGATCGCGTCGGCCTTCTTGCCTGGCTCGAGGAGCACGCGCACCTCTTTGCCATCCGCCAACAATCGCCGGACGACGTTCGCGCCCACGTGGCCCGTCGCGCCCGTGACGAACACCTTGCCCTTGAGCTTGCGGACAGGGTTCACCTTGTCCGATTTCGTGCTGGCCTCACCAAAACGCGGAATCATGGCCGACGGGGTATCACCGCGACGTTCGGGTGAGAAGGGGCGCTAGGTGGTTGAGAAGGTTCAATCCGAGAAGTCGTTGGTCAGATATAGGTGTCCGCTCACTTCGATGAGCCCGACGCCGACGCGCGTGAACTTCGCGTTCATCATGTTCATGTAGTGGCCGTGCGCCTCTCCGACGCCCGGGCCTTCGTTGTACATGGCGAGCTGGATCGCATCGATCTGCATGAGCTCGTTGGTCGTCGCGTTGTTGTTCAACACGGTCCAGCCGTTGGGATCGCCCTGATTCTCGCCGGCGCTGCTCGTGAAGCCGCTCGACCACAGCGTGTTGTTGTTGCTGGCGTTGATGAAGTGTTGGTGGGGCGTGTGATCTTGCGTGAGCTGCTGGCTGCCTGCTTGCGCAAACGTGCAGAGCTTCGTGTCGAGCTTGAGCGCGGCCACGCCCTTGCCCGCCCGGTACTTGTTGATGTCATCCAAGTTGCGATGTTGAAACTGATCGAAGCCGTCATTGGGCAAGGACGTGTCCGGCACAGTCGACGAGTCCATCGGGTCGGGCGTGATGCTCGAGTCCTGACCGGGCTTGGGCTTCGTCCCCGAGTCTGGATCGCTCTGCGTCGGATCGACCGCAGCGTCATTGGTGTCTGCGGGAGCGCCGGGGCCGTCGACGAAGATCGTCTGGCTCGAACAGGCCAACAAGAGCGAGAGCCCAACCAACGAGAGGAGTGTTCGTCGCATGCGTGAAGTTATGCGACGACGCCCAAGCCGTGTGCGAGCACAAACGTGCATGCTGCAGTGAAATAGCCGTGAGAGCACCGTACGCGCACCGAGACTGGACGGCGTTTCTCAGCAGAGCGGACTCTTACAGCGATTAGTGACGGGCTACTTGGTCGTGGTGCCGTCTGGCGTCACCGCGAAGCGGAACCACGAGTCCGCGTTGCCGGTCGTCATGTCGATGCCGTCCACTTGAATCGACTTGTCCGCGCGCTGCGTGACGAGCCCATATCCGTAGTAGCCGCTCGTGAGCGGAGCGCCTCCGTTGCCGAAGATCACCTCTCGCGAGCCCTTCGTGTGCCATACCGTGTGCGTGTGGCCGACGA
>JANYHY010000017.1 GCA_025362165.1 Myxococcales bacterium
CCGGGCGGCTCTTCGTTGGGTGGTGGCGGCGAGATGCCCTCACCCGCTAATCCGTATTCGGGCAAATTCCAAACAGTGATGGATTCGCTCGGCGCGAAGGACATCGCCGCCGCGAAGAAGACAGCAGACGATTGGCACGCGAACGATCCTGGAGACGTGATGGCGCTCGTCGCGGTGGGAGAGGTCGCAGAGGCCAGCAAGGACACGGCGCTCGCGTCGCGCGCTTACGGGTCGATCATCGATTTGTTCTCGAACCGCGCCGATCAGCGCAGATTTGCAGGCGAGCGCCTCGATCGCTTGGACGACGCCGCTGCGCGCGAGCTCTCGACGGACACCTACGAGAAGGCGCTCGCTGAGCGATCCGATCACCCGTCGAGTCATCGACTGCTCGCGTATGCGTACGTCAAGAGTGGCAACTACGAGAAGGCATTCAACGTCGCCGTTGCCGCTTCCAACAAGACGTTCTCCGATCGCTATGTGGGAGTCCCGCGCATCCTCAAAGAAGATGTTGGGCTCATCGGAGCTGCGTGGATCAAGTCCGTGCCTGAGCGACGTGACGAGATCCTCGCGAAGATCACGGCCGCTGGCGCAAAGCTCGAAGACAAGCCGTCTCTGCGCTTCGTGCTCAACTGGGAGACGGACGCGAACGACGTCGACTTTCACATCTACGACGCCAAAGGCAACCACGCCTACTACCAGACCAAGCACCTCGGCTCCGGCGGCGACCTCTACGCCGACATCACGACGGGCTACGGCCCCGAGTGCTTCACGATCGCTGGCGGTCGCGCCTCACGCTCGGGTCCTTACACGCTCCAAGCGAACTACTACTCGCGCGGACCGATGGGCTACGGGATGGGCAAGCTGCAGATCATCGATCACGACGGGTCGGGCAAGCTCACGATCGAGGACCGCCCCTACGTCGTGATGGTCGACCACGCGTTCGTCGATCTCGGCAAGGCACAGTGACCCGCGCGCTGGGACGCACTGGGTCGTAGCGCCTCGACGCGCATGAAATAGGCTCGATTTCGCGGCGATCCTAGTTTGGTCTGTCGCTTGCTCTATGCTGGACGCGATGCATCGACGTCTCTTGATCGTGGCGACGCTCCTGTCGTGCGGGTGCTCGCCCACGTTCTGGGGGCGCCCACCGACGCGCTGGGATCGCACCGCGTTCGAGCGCGACCAAGCCGTGCGCGTGCTCGGGTGCGCCGAGCTTGGGTTCTCACTTGACCGAGAGACGTCACTCACGAGCGACTCGAGCTTCTTGCTCGACGTGAGCCTCAGGAACCACTGCGTGCGCGAGACCGCCGTGAACCTCTCCGCGCTGCGTATCACCGGTCGCGACGAGAGCGGCGCCGAGCGCCCAGTCGAGATCTATGACCCGAGAAACGAGGTCCGTCCGTATCAACTCGACGCGCTCGCAGAGGGCACGGAGCGCATGCGCATCGACGTAGGCGGCTCGCTGAACGCCACGCGCGTCATCTGTATCGACGTCACGCGCATATCACCAGAGGCGAACCAAGCGGCGGCCGCGCCCGTGTGTCTCTACGCTCCTTCGCCCGATCTGGTGGGCGTGATCGACGAGGATCGATGAAGCGCGTCGTCCTCATCGTGTCGGCTTGCTGCGCGACGCTCGCGTTCGAGTCTCTCGCGCAAGCCAAGGGCTGCGTCGAGGTGAGCGACATCGTCGGCTATGAGAAGTGCCACCGCTTTGGTGACGGGTGGGCGGTCGAGCGTCGATGGCCCATCGGGCTCGCGCTCACATTTCCGTATCAGACGTTCGACCCCAACGGCTTGGACTTCAGCTTCCAACAGGGCAAGAACGATCCCAACAAGTTCAGCCTCCCCGGCGACAAGCTCGGTTCGACGGCCTTCGGCACCGCGGGCTTCAACATCCGAATGGAAGGCTTCATCTGGAGCTGGATCTACATCGGCGTGGAGTGGGGTCTTGGCTTCGGGCACAACCAGATCTCAGACTTCAGCGCGATGGTCGGCAACACGCCGCAGAACTTCACCGGCTCGGACGCAGCGGTGAACACGGTGTTGTTTCATGGCGGCGGTTTTGCTGGCCTTCGCATCCCGCTCGGCCGGGTGTCGTTGAGGTTGGAGGGCTTCGCGGGCGGCAACATGGCGTCGATCAACGCGCACAGCACCGTCGGCGATTACTCGGGCAGCGGCGGTCGCGGCGCCTTGATGCCGCGCGCTGCAGTGGATCTCTGGCCGTCTCCAAACGTCACCTTCAGCGTGTACGGCGGCGTCAACGCCATCGACACACGCGAGCGCACTCTCGGCCTGATGCTCGAATATCACGTGAGATCATTCGACGGAGCGTTCGCGCTTTGGTGACCCTGCGCTAGAGTCGTTTTAGTGCACAAGATGTTCGTCACGCTCGGGTGTCTGATCGCGTTCGCTGCTTGCTCTTCGCAAGAGGCGGCGGGGCCTTGCACGCTCACGGCGAAGGGACATCCGTGCACGAGCGACGCCGAGTGCTGCACTGGCTACTGCTTGCTCCAAGACAGCGCGTCGTATTGCCAGGACAAGCCCGCGAACGCGCCTGCGTGCGTCGCTTCGCAGGGCTTCTGCACGCAAGATCGCAACTGCTGCGCGGGCCTCTGCCAAGCCAACGTGTGCTTCGGCAACATCCCGCCGAATGGATGTTTGGCGATCGGCTCCAATTGCACGACTCCGACCGAGTGCTGCAGCGCGAACTGCCAAGCAGGTCTGCTCGGCAACGTGTGCGTGTCCCCGGTGCGGCCCAGCGACGCTGGCGCTTGCAGCTCCGGCGGCGCTCCGTGCAAGTCTGGAGTCGAGTGCTGTGTTGGAGTTTGCAACATGTCATCGAGCACGTGCGGAGGCATCACTCCAAAGCCGGGCAACTGCCTCAAGTCAGGCGCGTCATGTGCTTATGGCTCGGACTGCTGCAGTCAGGAGTGCGCGAAGGCCTCTTCCACGTCCATCTGCAAGTAGCAGTGTGGGTCATGCCTCGTCCGCGCTCGCCTTCATTGCGCCGTCCCATCGCGTGACGAGGTAGAGCGGCGCGAGGCACAAAACAGCCGCGATCACGAGCACGGCTCCCTTGCCGAGCGCGTCAGCGAGTAGACCGCCAAGCGTGGAGCCCACTCCGATCGCGACAGCGTTGGCGCTCGTGAGCAGCGTGTAGTGCAACCCCGCGTCGCTCTTTCGCGTCGCGCTCATCAGCGCAGCAAACAACACGGTCGTACCGACGCCAGTGACGAAATGTTCGGCGACGATCGCAGCAGTGGTCCACCCGTGTGGCGCGCCGAGCGCATGCGCGAACCACAAGGGCACGCACACGAGCGACTGGATGACCGCACCGAACGCGAGAGCCTTTCGCTCGGCAAGCACGCGATGAAGCGCGCCTCCTGCGACCGCGCCGACGAGACCCGCGGTCGTCCCTGCGGTGACCACGGCGTAGCCGATCTCGGTGTCCGTCCAGTGCGCGTCGACGACGATCGGCTTGATCAAGAACGCCGCCATGTGCAGGCCGAGTTTGTACGTGAGCGCGAGCAGCACTACCGGTCGCGACGGCGCGCTCACCATGTGTTTGAACAGCGCCCGCGCCGCTAGCCTGCGCTCTGCGCGTGAAGTCGGCGCCTCGGACTCCCCGCCCGTGTCTCGCAGGGCGAATGCGCACACAGCCGTGAGGAGCACGAACGACGAGCACACCAGCACCGCGCGCCGTGAGCCGAGAGGCGCGATCAACAGCAGCAACCCCGCGCCTCCCGCGAGCATGCCCAAGCGGTACCCCGCGATCTGCGCCGTGTTGCCGAACCCACGCTGCGAGGCGTCGAGCGCGCGCACCGCGAGAGCGTCCACGAAGATGTCTTGAGTGGACGCGAACATCGCCGCCAAGAACGTGAGGGCGAACCACAACCTCGGCGCTTGCGCGAAAGAGTGGAGCGCGAAGCCCGTCAACACCACGAACAGCGCGAGCTGCAGCGCGAGCAAGACTCTTCGCGCGACAGGCCTGATTTCAGGGCGATCGGCGACGTGCGCGTAGAGCACCTTCAAGTACCAAGGCAGCTGGAGCCATCCAACCGCCGCGATCATGCCAAGCGAGTAGTGCTGCTGACGGAGCGCGACCGGGAGATACTCGCTCGCGATCCCGAACGGGACACCCTGCGCCGCATACAGCAGCGCGAGCGCGAGCAGCACGGCGTTGGAAGAGCGTCGCACCGCCGCGATGGTACGATGTTCCGCGTGGAGAGTACGACCGGATGCGCGATCGCGTGGGTGCTGATTGGGTGCGGCAGCGCACCAGTCACGAGCGTCTCGCCCATGCACGACGCGGCAGTCCTTGACTCATCACCGGTCGTGGACGCGGCGCCTCCTGATCCAGGTCGCGTCACGCTGTTGCAAGACACGGCGTGTTACCCGTTTGGTTTGGCGCTCGACGCGCAGTATGTATATTTCACCTGCGCCGCCACAGGCTCTGTGAATCGCGTCCCCAAACTAGGTGGACCCATACAGGTGCTCGCGACGGGACGGCCTCACCCCCATCGCATAGCGGTCGCCGACGGAGTGATAGCGTGGGGTGAGTATGGGGGGCCGCCATACTTTCTGGACGGCGCGGTTGTCACGCTCCCAGTGACCGGAGGCACGCCCAGCGTGATCGCAGGCAATCTACGCCGCGTCGCCGACATAGTATGGGACTCTGGCGAATTGTACTTTCTAGAGAACGGCACGTTCACCGATCACTATTTCGCAGATGGTGAGCTCCATAAAAGTATGAATGGCGCGGTCACTTCGCTCGCGTCCAATCTCGACTATCCGGCGCGCATCGCTCTCGACTCGACGACCGCGTATGTCGCGCTCGACTACGCGGGCTCGATCGTGACGTGCGCGCGCACGGGCTGCGGCGGCGTGGCGAAGGCGCTCGCGCAAGGCTTGGATCAGCCGTGGGGTGTCGCCGTCCTCGGGCCGTCGCTCTACTTCACGGAGGCGCATGGCGGTCGCGTGCTCGTGATGCCAACCGCGGGCGGCCCCATGAAAGAGCTCGAGGTGTCCCGCGGCATGCCAGGAGAGATCATCTTGAACGGCGGTCAGATGTTCTGGACGGAGGATCTCACACGCGAGGTGAATCGCTCCGGCTTGGACGGCGGAACGTTCGACACGCTCTCTTCAGTAGACCAGGTGCCATCAGCGCTCGCCGTAGACACGAGCGGCGTGTTCTTCGCAGACGAACAGTCGGGCCTCATCGTCAGGCTCCCGCGCTGACCGTTTCGAACAGAGATCAGAGCGCTTCGACGACTACGCGTGAGCGATCCGCGGCTGCTTCTGCGGCGTCTGCGCTCACCAGGTCTTCATAGCCTTGGAGGTCGCGCTTGGTGAGACCCACGGCGGCGAGGAGCAATCGGCTCGGCACAAACCCGAGATCGTCTGCGTGCGCGAAGAGCTTGCCGAGCTGTTGGGCGTACGCGCGAGCCAGGGTCTCGAACGGGATGTGATCGAAATTCTTGGCGCGTCGCCGGCTCGCCGCAGAGGACGCGACGAGGGCAGCGGTGAGCAAGTGATAGATCGCCCGCAGTTGGATGCGCGAGGATCCGCCGCCTTCGTGCTCGAGGATCCGCCGCAAAAAATGGACGTTGAGCGGCACGTGGAAGGACTCGTCTCGTGTGAGGATCGTCAGCATCTGACGGATCTGCTTGCGCGGCTTGGCGGTGCGCAGCGCGAGGCGATAGGTGGTGGAGCCGATCGTCTCGAACATGAGGTTCGTCAGCACGATCGTGTCCATGCGTTCTGCGCGCGCGTACAGCTTGTAGAACGTGCCGGTGGTCGGCCCCATCGGGCGAATGTCTCCACCGATGTACGCGAGGAACTCCGTGAGCAGCTCGCGGTGCCAGCCCTCTTCGTCGCCGTAGAGCTTCAAACACTCGGCGAGCTCGGGGTCCCACTTGGCCACGTCGTCCGCGAGCTCGTGGGCTTGGCGCAGCCCGGACTCCTCTGCACGAAATGCGGCGTTGAAGAAGGCGATCGCGCTCTCCTGTTCGGCTGGGCTGTCCCACTCGATGGGCGTGGAGAGATCGAGGCTCTCATCGTACATGCGCTCGCGGCGCTGACGCAGGAGGCGAAGCCAAAAGGACGTCGGGCGATCGGCGCTGGACATTGGTGAAAACGCGCGAGCAATAACACGGAGAGCGCACGCTCGCCTAGGCGCTACGATTGTAGGGATGCCGATCATCGTATTGCGCACGGGAGACGCCGTGCCCGAGGTCGCCGCGAGTCGCGGCCAGTTCTTGAAATGGATCTCCGATCACATTGGTGGCGCGTGGGACGGCGAGTTCCTCGAGCACGACGCGCGCACGGACGAGCCGCTACCAGACGCCAAGCGCGGCTCGGCGATCATCGTGACGGGCTCGTCTGCGAGCGTCATCGAGCGCGCGCCATGGATGCTGCGAGCAGAGGGCTACCTGCGCGCAGCGGTGCAGCACCAGCAACCTTTGTTGGGGATCTGCTTTGGTCACCAGTTGCTCGCTCGAGCGCTCGGCGGTGAGGTGGAGAAGAACCCGCGCGGCCGCGAGATTGGGACCGTGCGCGTGAACGTCTTGCCCGAAGCGTCAGGAGACCCGCTGTTTTCAGGCCTCCCGAGCGAGCTGCACGTGAACGCCACGCACGTCGACACGGTGACGCGTTTACCCAAAGGTGCGACGCTGCTCGCGACCACTCCGCTGGAGCCGCACGCGGCGTTTCGAGTCGGCGAGTGGGCGTACGGCGTGCAGTTCCATCCAGAGATCGACGGCCACGTGATGCGCGGGTACGTCAAAGCGCGAGAGCCCATCATCCGTGGCGAGGGCCTCGCGTTCGATCACCTGTACGACGCGATCACCGACGCACCGCATGGTCCGGCGCTGCTCAAGAACTTCGTCAATCACGTAGCCAAGCGCAGACGCACACACGCGCGGTGACGCGAATCACTTGTAGTTGACGCACATGGCATCGAGCGGTGACAGCGTGATCGCCCCCGAGCATGTCCCTTCGGCAGATCCCTGCGCCTTGTCGCATAGACCGTCCGCGCAGTCCGCGGGCATCTTGCAAGGTGTCCCGGCGGGAGCGAGCGGCTTGCAGCCGGTGACGAAGAGCGAGCCGCTGCAGTAGAGGCCCGACATGCACGGCATGATGTCTTTCTGGCACTGAGATCCCAAAGAGCCCTCGACCACGCAGACGAGCGCTTTGCCGTCGCAATAGTAGTCCGCGGGGCAGCGATCAGCTTCGTTCGCGCAGGTCGCGCCACCCGCGACGACGTTCGGCTTGAGGAATTTGCCGTTGTTCTGGCCGAGCGGCGTGACGCACTTGAGTCCGTCTTTGCTCGCGCAGTCGAGATCGTTGCCGCACGGAGCGCGCGCTGCGCCGGGACCGCTCCATACGAGAGAGCACGCAGCGTCGACCTTCGAGAGCGCGTCTTTGGTGAGCGTCGCGGTGGAGTAGGCGTCGTGCACTGCGTCGATGCAGTCGCGCGCTCGCGCGGGTTGGTACGTGGCGCCCTGCGGTGCTCCAGACACGCACGACGTGCTCACCTTGTGAACGCACGCGTTCGAGTCTTTCACTCCGCAGTGCGAGACGACCTGCGTGTTGCACTCTGCCTGGGCCCGAGCATCACAGAACGTGCTCAGGTTGGCGTACTGCGCCGCGCTGTCGGGCTCGATGATCGGAGCTGCGCAAGCAGCGGCAGCGACGAGTGCGAATACGGAAACTGCAATGAAGCGGCGCATCGAATTCCTCCGTGGGTTGCAGAACACGAGGCCACTCTGGAGCGCGACCACCGCAAAGACACCTAAAGGGATCCAAAACGAGCAGGCTGGCCAACGGCGATGCCTTTCGTGTCCAACCGCTGCGTTTTAGGGGCTTTTAGCGGCGCTGATGGGTGGGATCGAGTTCATTGCAACTCCGAGGTGACGAGCATGGCTGCCTTCAGAGTCTGGTCGAGTGCGTTGTTGGTTGTGGCGTTTGGCTGCGCGAAGAGCGGCGGCGCGGACTCCAACGGCGACGGCGGCGTTAACGACCCAAACCAATTCAAGGACGGCGCCACTTCGTCGACGCTCTGCCAAGCCGCGGTGGAAGGACACTCGAGCGTGGGCTGCGACTACTACGCCGTGCACATGGACGGAAACTTCGCCGCGGACAACGGTTGCTTCGCGGTGTTCCTCGCGAACACCTCTGGAGTGCCCGCGCGCGTCGCGGCGACCTTCGACGGTGTGAAGCTCGACCTCGGCCCGCACGTGAAGATCCCGCGAGGCAGCGGTCGCAAGCTCACGTACGAGGACTACGATCCCGCAGGCATCGCGCCTGGCGACGTGGGCATCCTGTTCCTCGCCGGTCCACCCGCAACAGGCGAAGTCCGCAACTCGGGCAACTTCAACAACACCATGCAGTGCCCCGTGCTCCCTGCTTTGAGCGCGCTCACGCAAATCCACGGCACCGGCCGAGGCGGAGCGTTTCACGTCACGACGAGCGCGCCCGTAGTGGGTTATCAGATGTTGCCTTATGGCGGCGGCTCCGCGGCTGTGACTGGCGCTACTTTGTTATTGCCGACCAACGTGTTCGGGACCAACTACATCGCTACTGGCGGTTATCACGGCATCGACGGCACGGGATGGGCGGCGCCTTCGATGAACATCGTCGCGTCGCAAGACGACACCACGGTCACCATCCTCCCCAAGGTCGCGCTCATCCCAGGCGGTGGTGTCCCGCCCGCGAAGGCGAACGTACCGGCGACCTACAAGCTCAACGCAGGTGAGCATCTGCAATTCACGCAGTCTGCGGACTTCGCAGGCAGTCCGATTCAATCGGACAAACCGGTCGGCCTGTTCGCAGGAGTGCCATGCGTCGGCGTGCCTGCGGGCGCGAACTACTGCGATCACATCGAGCAGCAGATTCCAGCCATTCAAGAGCTCGGTCACGAGTACATGGCCGTGGCCTATCGCCAACGCAACAACACGCCAGAGAAAGTGCCGTGGCGAATCATCGGCGCGGTCGACGGCACGCAATTGAAATATTCGCGCAACGTAGGCGGCCCGTCCGTCGTCAACTCGGGAGACGTCGTGGAGCTCGCGAGCGGAAGCCCGTTCATCATCAGCTCACAAGACGCCGATCACCCGTTCTTCTTCGCGGGCTACATGACGGGTGCGACCACGATCTACGACCCGCAAAGCGCAGAGGGGTATGGCGATCCGGAGTTCGTGCGCTCCGTGCCCACGGACCAATACATGAATCGCTATGTGTTCTTCACGGACCCGACCTATCCAGAGACCAACTTGGTAGTCACGCGCACGCGCGGCAAAGACGGTTATGCGGACGTGACCCTCGAGTGCGCGGGCGTGCTCGGTGACTGGCAACCGCTAGACGACAACCACCAGTACACGCGCATCGATCTCGTTCGACACGATTTCGTGCCGCAAAACGGCTGCGACAACGGGCGTCACGAGATGACCTCACCAGCGCCGTTCGGCTTGACGGTGTGGGGTTGGGGCTCGTCGCTCACCACCGGC
>JANYHY010000024.1 GCA_025362165.1 Myxococcales bacterium
GCTCCTACACTCTGCAGCTCTTCAGCAAGCCCATCAGTGACGCAGAGCTCGCGAAATTGGCGAGCGACGACGTGCGAGACCGCGCCGCGGACGCTGAGAGATCACGCGCCCGCAAGGGGGAGAGCTGCGGAAATTGCCGGCATGACAAGGACCTCTGCCTCGATGGCCGCCGCCGTCCAAGCACGGGCAGCTGCACCGACGATTTCGATAGCTGCAGGTTCAGCTCCGGTCTCTCCGAGAAAGACTGCAACTAAACCAACGTCGCACGCCCTTCCCAGGCGCCTCCACCCAATCCTAACGACAGCGACACGGACGAGAAGGCTCGCCTGCTCGCAGAACTCGAGCGCCACCAGTGGCACGTGAGCCGTGCAGCGGAAGCACTCGGTCTTACACGCCATGCGCTGGCTCGCGCGATCAAGAAGTATGGTCTGCGCGCAGCGCCGTAAGCCTCGTCCACGCCAACCGAGACCATGTTCACTCTATAGAGGAGTGCCGTTTGGGGGAGTGACCCCTCTGACGAAGGTGGACGAAGCCTCCGCGCGCGTGGCGCATGGTCTCGACGGCTCTCTCGAGCGTTGGCGACCTGCTGCAAGTCCGCGAATTCGCGTGGGACGGCCTTAGGTCGTCGTGAGCGGAGCATCGCTTGGGTGTGCGCGACGCTTGGGTCGCCGTGAACGGAGCTTGAGATCGAGTGAACATGGTCTCGGAGTTCGTGAACACGCTCGGTGATCTCGTGAACACGCTTGGTGATCTCGTGAACACGCTCGGTGATCTCGTGAACATGCTCCGCGCGGTCGTCACCGCTCATTTCGAGCGCTCATTTTGAGCGGTCGCGCGCCCGAACGGAGCTCACGGCACCAATTTTCGCGCACTTGCGCGCGCTGCGGACTGGCCCGCGCGTTGCGATGGGGCCCAGCACCAACAACGCGCTGCCGAAAAGGCAGCCCTATGAAAGAGACACCACCATGAAGCCGTTCAAAACCACCAAGTCCACCAAGTCCACCGTTTCTCGCAGCACCGCCGAGCGCGGCGTCGAGCGAGGGCTGCAGTTCCTCCGCGCCGTCGGCACGGACCCGGTCATCTACGCGGCCATGCAAGGCGTCGGCTTCACTCCAAGCGACGTGAAGCAGGGGTGGGCGCTCGTGCTCACGGCTTGCTCGGTGCCTGCTGTCGAGAAGTTCAATTCGAGCTCCGGCCCTGTCGCCGAAGCCACACAGAAGATCGAGACATGGAAGGCGACGATGATGCTGCGCGCCCACGCGGCGTTGCGTCGGCTGCATCCGGAGCAAGACGCGTTCGTGTTCGACAACCTCGAGATGGGCACGGGCATCGCGGCTGTCGTCTCGGTGTCGATGTTCCTGCAGCGCATCGACGCGCTCGAGAACTCGCCCGATCGCAAGAGCACGCGCAAGACGGATCACGCCGCGCTCGCGACCCTCGAGCAACGCGGAGTTACCAAGGAGGAGCGCAAGCAGATCAAGGCGCTCATCCAGATCGTCGAGAGCCCCGCGCCGGTCGAGGATGGTGCGCCGCCTGATGCCCGCATGGCCGCGCTCACGGAGCTCCACGCTTGGGTGCAAGATTGGTCCGACTGCGCACGCTCGGTGATCACGCGACGCGATCAGCTTCTGCGTCTTGGTATTGGGAAGCGACGTGCGCGAGATACGATCGTCACGCCGCAACCTACTCCCACGCCTGCACCCGCGACGACCAGCCTGCCGCAGATCGAGATGACGCCGATCGCGGCGCTCCCGCCAGCGAAGGCAAACGGCATGAGCAACGGCGCGATCGCGATCGCCTCGAGCGGGGGCGCGCACGCCTGACCAGTCTGACGATTTGTTCGTGATCGAACGCGTGACCACTCGAAAGAGTGGTCGCGCGTTCTGCTTTTGTGCAACATGATTTCTCCCATTGGCCCGATGGGTCCGCCAAGGCTCAAGTCGGCTCTCGTACTTCACGCGTCGAGACCAGCGCGGCGAGGCGTTTCGCATCTCGAACTGAGCACCAATCCTGCGAAACGTACTTTTGAGGCGGATGCTCCGCTGGTGAGGGGCAGCTATATTGGTGGGGGCGTATGTTGACTACCCGTAGGCTCTATCTGATAGGCGTGGCATTGTGGATCGCCGTCGTAGATTGCGCCCGGAACACTGCAGTCGGCGCGGAGCGGCCTCTGGCCGGCAGTGTGGGGGTCTTCTCTTGAGTGGCGTCCCAATCGCCTTTAGTCCCGACCAGAAAACGTGTCTCGGGCGCCTCGCTGTGAGCGCTCTGGTTGCGTTTCCGCGCGGAATCTCTGAGGACCCGACTGACAGTCCGCCCAGATTGGTTGACGCAACTGTTCGGGTCGCTGATCCCACGTTTGGGGAGACCGCATTGTGCGAGTTGCCACCGCTGGTTTCACCCAGTGCAGTCATGCTGCTTCCCGATCCACCGTGTCCGCATGAAGAGTCAAAGGCACCGTGGATAGCGATGCTCTATTTTGGGCCCGAAGGAGCCGTTCGATTTGTCGAAGTGGATCAGCCTCGAAATGCCCCCGACCTTGTAAAGGGATGCATCATCGCTCACTTCATGAAACAGAGCATTCCCCCGTTCGGCGGCTTTCCAGTCGCAAGGCCCAAGTCGTTTTGGCTGCCACATCCATAGGCCGTTTTGTCGCGCGGCACGTTCTTCGACGAGATCCCAGCTAGAAGAGCGTGCTGAAGACCGACCTAACGCGCTCTCTCCAACCTTCCCGTCTTTCCGTCTTCCTGTGAATATCTCCGGCCGCGAAGTACTAGCTCGTAGCCAACAAGCCGCGCAGGCGCTCTGGTGCAAATCGGTAATGCCGCGCGCAATAATCACAGTCGATCTCCAACGGCGCTCCATCAGCGAGGAGCTCCGCGATATCCCGCTTCGGCAGCGTCGCAAGACTGAGCGCCAAGCGTTCCTCGCTGCACTTGCACTCGAAGCGGACCTCGCTCTCACCTACCTTCGTATGCGGCATCAGGTGCAGCAGCTCCTCGAGGAGCTTGTTGGGCTCTGCGTTTCCCGCGCCGAGCAGGCCATAGATCGACTCGAACTCGCGCAGCCGTTCGGTCATCACCATGAGCGGCCCTTCGCCCACCTCGGGCAACAGCTGCACGATGTAACCGCCCGCGCGCGCCACGACCGACCCGCGCACGATCGCGCCGACCGCGATGAAGCTCGTCACTTGTTCGCTCGCCTGCATGTACTGCATCAGGGCGCCGCTGATCCCCTCTCGCGGATCGACGGACACGACGCCTTGAGAGAGCTCTCCGTTGTGCAACGTGCGCATCATGTTGAGTACCGCGTGGTCGCCTAGCGTGATGTCTCCCTCTTTGGGGAGCTGCATGAGGCCTCGCGTGGTGCCGTCGGGGAAGCTGTCTGCGATGATGCGTCCCTTGCCATCGTGACCCTGGAAGATCCCTTGGACGCGCAGATCCGGAGACATCGTCTCGCGCACGAGGACAGTCCCGGTGAGGACCTCGGCGAGCAGCTGTGCGCGCGCGTCGGTGGCCTTCTGCGCGGTCACTACGCCCTGTGAGGTCTCGGTGGCGTCCAAGACGACGACTCGAAAGGCGCCGTCGTCAGTCAGCGCGCGCAGGACGTGATCGCTCATGACGCCGGTCTACTATACGTCACAAACTTGGCCTCCGCGCGGCTGCTCATGCACAACCGGTGCATGTCGGACATGGACTCGAGCCGCTCTTGCAGCACGCTGCTGCCGCCGCCGAGCGACGACGCGTACGACTACCTCGAGCTTGTCCTGACTCGCGCCATGCGCGCCATTGCGCCGACGCTGTCCGAGGACGAGATCGAGTCGCAAAGCGACCACCCGACTCTTCCGGCTTTCGAGGTCGCGCTCTTCTGAGGTAGGCTCGCGTCCCTCGTGAGTGACAACCCGCTCGTCGGCGTGATCATGGGCTCCAAGAGCGATTGGGATGTCTTGCGCGAAGCGTGCGACCTCCTCCTTGAACTCGGCGTGCCCTTCGAGGCGAAGGTGGTCTCGGCGCACCGCACGCCCGACGAGATGTTCGCGTATGCGGAGGCGGCGGAGGGTCGCGGCCTCGTCGTGATCATCGCGGGCGCGGGCGGCGCGGCGCACTTGCCAGGAATGGTCGCGAGCAAGACGCTCGTGCCCGTTTTGGGTGTGCCCATCCCGGCGACGCTCCTCAACGGGATGGACGCGCTCTTGTCGATCGTGCAGATGCCGAAGGGAGTCCCCGTCGGCACGCTCGCGATCGGAAAGCCAGGCGCGGCGAACGCGGCGCTCCTCGCGGCGGAGATCGTCGGGACCTCGCGGCCCGAGGTGCGTGAGAAGCTCCGCGCATGGCGGCTAGCGCGCAAGACGGAAGTGCTCGGGCAGACGCTCGGCTGATCATGGCGAAGAAGACCGTCAACAAAGCGCGTTCGAGTCCCGCGATTTTGCCTGGATCCACGATCGCCATCTTGGGCGGAGGGCAGCTGGGTCGCATGATGGCGATGGCCGCGCGCACGCTGGGCTATCACGTGCGCGCGCTCGATCCCGATCCGTCGTGCGCGGCGCGGTTCGTCGTGGATCGCTGCGTGACGGCGACCTTCGAGGACGCGCGCGCCGCCGCGGAGCTCGCGCGAGGCGCAGACGTCGTCACGCTCGAGATCGAGAAGGTGTCGCTCGCGAGCATGAAGGCTGCGGCTGAGCACGCGCCCATGCGACCTGGCCC
>JANYHY010000046.1 GCA_025362165.1 Myxococcales bacterium
AATGGCTCGGCTTGGATTGGGACGAAGGGCCAGAGGTGGGTGGCGAGTCGGGTCCCTATTTCCAAATGGAGCGACTCTCCATTTACAAGGAGTGGGCCGAGCGCCTCATCTCCCAGAAGAAGGCCTATCGCTGTTACTGCACCAAAGAGGTCTTGGATCAGCAGCGGCAAGCGCTCAAAGCCAAAGACCCCAAAGCGAACTTCCGATACCCGCGCACGTGCCGAGATCGCACGGATCAACCTGATGCGCCGTACGTCGTGCGGTTCGCGACTCCCACCGAAGGGAGCGTCACTTATGTGGACAAGGTGTTTGGCGAGGTCACGACTCCCAATCACGCACAACAAGACTTCGTGTTGATCCGCTCTGACGGAGTGCCGCTCTACAATTTCGGTGCAGTCGTGGACGACGCCTCCATGGGCATCACGCTGGTCGCGCGAGGGCGTGATCACATGGTGAATACACCGCCTCAAATCATGCTGTACGAGGCGCTCGGCAGCAAGCTCCCGGAGTTCGCCCACCTACCAATGATGCTCGCGCCTAGCGGAGAGAAGCTCGGCAAGCGCCACGGCACCGTCTCCGTGACCGAGTATCGCGATCAGGGTTATTCACCAGCCGGAGTGCTCAACTACCTAGTTCGCTTCGGCTGGTCTCATGGTGATCAAGAGGTCTTCTCTATTCCTCAGTTGATCGAAGCGTTCAATTGGGAGGCCTGCGGAAAAGGCGACGGGAAATTCGACTCGAAGAAATTCCTCGCCATTCAGCACGAGCACCTCAAGAGCCAAGCCCTCACTGCAGACAAAGAATATGGGGAGCGCGTGACGACATTCTTGGGCGCGCGCGGGCTGCACACGCTCAGCAAGTCGGACGTGCAAAACGCCATTTTCACGGTCCGAGAGCGATCACGCACGTTCGTGGAGGCAGCAGACGGACTTGACTTCTATTTCCGTGATCCGCCGACCATGGACGCTAGTGCTCAATCGAAATTCCTGACGTCCGCCAATGCGTCGAATCTACGCTCGTTGGCCGCGACGCTGGAGCCAGTGAGCACGTGGACCGAGCAAGAGCTGGACTCTAGAGTCCATGCCTGGCTCGCAGAGAGGCAATTGCAGATCAAAGACATCGCTCAACCGGCGCGTGTCGCGCTGACGGGTCGCACCGCCAGCCCCGGTCTCTTTCAAGTGATGTTCGTCTTGGGCAAGGCGCGGAGCCTGGAGCGCCTCGCGCACGGGGCGTCGCTCGGCGAGTCCGCGCTACACGCGATGCCCCATAAAGGCTGAGCGTGCTCGACCCCATTTTTCTACAGCCGCTCACGGACCCTCCGCCGTCGGGCTTCGACGCGTTCATCAACGTCGCCAAGCCGCTCATTCCCATCCCGGGATTGCTGCTCATTCTGCCTCTGGTGGCGCTATTTTTCCGCGCCACTTGGCTGGAGCTAGATCTCGACGCGCAGAAGTGGCGAGGCGATACCGTCGCGCGCGGGCTGGTAGACAAGCGGCCGATCGTCGCGCTCGTCTTGTGCGCGGTCATCCTCACGATGCAAGAGTACTACGGTGGTCGCGGCTACTTCGAAGAGGCCATACACCCCGCGTTGCTCGTCTGGGACGCGCGCCACAACAACCTGCTTCGAGTGCTCAAGTATGACGAGCTCTATGGCTTCGGTTGGTGGGTAGCCACGCGCGTGACGGGTTATGTGCTCATCCCGTTTCCTCTGTGGAAGCTGTTCTTCCCCAGCGACTCATTGCTCGATTTAGGACTGCGCACCAAAGGCTTCCTCCGCCACAAGTGGATATACCTATTGTTCCTATTGTTTGTCTTGCCGGCGATGTGGCTGGTGAGCCGTCAGCCGGACTTTGGATCGTATTATCCATTTTACAAACAGGCCTCTCGCAGCTGGTTCGATTTTCTAGCTTGGGAGGGGATGTATTTCATTCAGTTCTTCGCGCTCGAGATGTTCTTTCGCGGCTTCTGGCTCGGCGCGCTCCGGCGTAGCTTCGGCTCGGGCGCCATCTTCGCGATGGCGGTCCCCTACTGCATGATCCACTACGGTAAGCCCTATTTGGAGGCGAACGGTGCGATCATCGCGGGCATCGCGCTCGGCAGTTTGTCGATGAAGACCAAGAGCATCTATCAAGGTTTCTTGGTGCACATCACGGTCGCCGGATTGATGGATTGGCTAGCGCTCAGTCACCGCAACGCGTTGCCGAAGGTGATGTGGCCTGCAGACGAGGTAGCCTTGGACGCGCACGGCCAAGTGCTCAATCAAGGAAGCGATGTGATTAGGACTGCACTGCTGGTTTTCTTGGGGGCCATAGTCTCCGGCGTGGTGTTGGCGAAGGTGTATCGCACGCTGCGAGAGCGCTCGGAGACCGCCAGCCTGAGAGCCCTGCCACCCATCGATTGAAGCCAATTCGCTGCTCTGACCCGCTCCCGTTGCCGAAGTTCCCAGCGGACGCGACGCTGAGTCAAGCTCGTCGCTCACTCCGGACGCGTACCTATTGGTTAGTGGGCGCGGCGAAAGACGCGAGCGATCGGGTAGTCGGGACCGAGAGACGCGCTGCAGAACAGGTCGTATTCGTCGGCGCTGATCGGGCGGAGAGCCAGCTGGCAGCCCGGCGGAGCTTCGACTCGAATCGTGTTGCCGCAGGACGGATCACTGAGCGTCACCGACAGCACACTCTGGGTCGATTGCCCTTTGTACATGCTGACCGGATACGTCGCGACGAAGCTCCCTAGCGTCACGCGGTGAGTGTCGACCTCGGTCATGCCGAACTCGCTCGTGTCCGTGTCGACGATGACGTCGAGGCCGCGCACGACCGCGCCTCCATCCTCCGCGAGCGCGCCGGGCTTCGTCTCGAGCGTGCACGAAGCGGAAGGCGAGGGCTTGCAGCCCAGGACGCTGCAAAGCAGGACACCGGCGCACGCGCGCGTCATCTCTGGATGATAAACGCGAAAGGCTCTTTATGCGGCCTTAATGCGATGTGACGGATGTTGTCGTGAGTGGACCGCTCGCCCTCGCCTTATCGGATCTCAGCGCGCCAGCCCAACGCGGTGACATCGGGAGATCGCGATCTCTTCGGAGCGCTCGCGATCTTGTGGATCGTCTGCGCGATTCGTGTCGGAGCGGCGCTCTGGAGTCGCGAGACTTGGGGAACAGGCGCGACACTCTCCGGTGCCGTCGTCTGCTTCTTGTCGTGGCGCGCCGTCATTGCGATCGCTCGTCGACTCAGTCGCTCTTGAGCCGATAACCGACTCCCGTCTCGGTGAGGAGATATCGAGGACGCGCAGGAGTCTCTTCGAGCTTGCGGCGCAGGTTGGTCATGTAGACGCGGAGATATTGCATCTGTTCCACATTTCCCGGTCCCCATACCTGTTGCAAGAGCTTGCGGTGCGTCACGACGCCGCCCGCGTTCTGGAGCAGCGCGACCAATAGTTTGTATTCGATGGGCGTGAGGTGAACCTCGGCGCCGCGCACGGTGACGACGCGCCTGCCGAGATCGACGCTGATATCTGGCCCGATCGTGACGGTCGAGCTCGGCGCCTCTCTCGCGCGCGCCGCATGACGGAGCCCCACGCGAATGCGCGCCATGAGCTCCTCCGCGCCGAACGGCTTGGTGAGGTAGTCATCCGCGCCGTCGTCCAGGGCGGCCACCTTGCTCTGCTCTTGCCCACGCGCGCTCAACACCAAAATAGGTACCGCGGACCACTCACGCAATCGTCTCGCGACCTCTAGCCCGTCCATATCTGGCAAACCCAAATCCAGGAGCACTAGGTCGGGAGTATGTGCGCTCGCTTGAAGAAGTCCTTCTGCCCCAGTCGCCGCCTCCACGACGCGGTAGTCGTGCGATGACAGCGTGAGCCGCACGAGCTTGCGCATCTGCGGTTCGTCGTCGATCACGAGGATCGTCGGTTTGGGCTCGCTCATAGGTGCTCCTCGATCTCCACGCTCGCGGCGAGCCTGGCAGAAGCGGCCGGATCGAGCGGCAAAGTGAAGTGAAATGCGGCCCCACCGCCCTCACGATCGGATACCCAAATTCGGCCACCATGCGCCGAGATGATGCCGCGGCAAATGGTCAATCCCAAACCTGCGCCTCCGCCCTCACTCTCGCGGACGCGATAGAACTTGTCGAAGATCTTGTCGCGCTCCGCCGCGGCTACGCCAGGCCCGCGATCGACGATCTGCACTTGTATTGCAGAGTCGAGAGAGCGCGCGGTGATCTCGAGAGCAGTGTTCGGCGGCGTGTATTTGAGCGCGTTCTCGATCAGGTTGATCAGCACTTGTTCGACCAGCACCGAATCGAACGGCACGAGGGGCAGGTCCGCTGGCACGTCGAGCGCGACGTCACGATCGCGGAGTCGATCGTCCATGCGCTGCAGCGCGGAGCCGACGACCTCCTCTAGCGGCTGCAGATCCTTGTGCACCTTGAGAGCGCCCGCCTCGAGTCGAGTCATGTCGAGCAGGTTGCCGACGAGTCGGTTCAACCGCAGCGCCTCTTCGTGCGCAGTCTGCAAGAGCTCGCGCCGAGTCGCCTCGTCCTTCGGCGCGTTCGCCTCGAGCAGCGCGCTCGTCGCTCCGGTCACGACGCCAAGCGGCGTTCGGAGATCGTGCGAGACAGAGCTCAATAGCGCGTTCCTCAGCTGCTCAGTCTCGACGCGCAATCGCGCGCGCCGCGCCTCGTCGACGGCAGCAGTTCGCTCGAGCGCAGAGCCGATCACGCCGGTGAAGGTGTCGAGGAGCTGGCGTTCGTCCGCGTCGCTCAAGCTGGATGCGTCGGACGCGAAGAGCGCGAGCACACCCACCCGACCTCGCGAGCCCATCAGCGGTACACAAAGAGCGCGAGACGTCGGGAGCGTCGAGGTAGTCGCCCCCGCGGGCCGCTGGTTCGTCCAGACCCACTCTGCAGTCGCATCGTCTTTGTCCGGGTCATCGAACGTGTCCGGATCCACGATGGCGCGCGCGAGTCGCCCATCGTCGCCTGGCAGCAACACAGCGACCTTCGCGCGAAAGGTCTCGCGTAGATGTTTGGCCGCGGTCGCGAGCAGCTCGGAGCGCGAAGGGGCGGTCCCCAGCTCGCGACTAATGGCATATAGGCTCGCCGTGCGCCGCTCACGCTCTCTCGCCGCGGTCGCTTGATCCTGAATGCGCTTGGTCAGCTGACTGACCACTATCGCCACCACGAACATGACCACGAAGGTCGTCACGTGTCTGACATCATGCACGGCGAAGCTGAAGAACGGAGGGATGAAGAAGAAGTCGAATGCGAGCACGCTGAGCACAGCGGCCATCGCGCTCGGCCCAGAGCCGAAGCGCATCGAGACAAGCACGACGCCCAGCATGTACAACATGACGACGTCTGCGAGTTGGTCGTGGCCGAACAAGACCGAAGACACCAAGGTCGACGCGAGCACGACTGCGACGCTCACCGCCCATGCGAGGGCGCTCGGACGTTGTCTCGCGGGTTCTGGCGATGCCGCGCTCTTGCTGATCGCGCCATCCTCCGAGAGCCCGCTCATGACATAGACGTCGATCTCTTTGCTCTGGCGCACGACACGATCGAGGAACGGCGGCTGTAACACGTCGCGCCACCGTGAGTGCGTCGGCTTGCCGAGGACGATCTGAGTGACGTTCCTCTTGCGCGCATAGCGCACGGTCTCGTCTGCGGCGTCCTCTGCCCTCAACGTGACGGGCTCTCCGCCGAGCGACTCGAGGAGCCGCATGTGCTGGGCGAGCCGCTCTCGATCGGTCGTCGACATGCGCAGCGCCGCAGGGGTCTCCACATAGACGCCCACGAGCTCCGCGTGCGCGCGCGTGGCCATGCGTCGAGCCGCGCGGATCAGGCGCCCGGAGTGGGGACTCGGCGACACACACACGAGTATTCGCTCGCCCGTGTGCCACGTCTCGACGATGCCGTGAGCCTCCTTGTAGCCGCGCATCTGAGCGTCGACGCGCTCTGCGGTGCGACGTAACGCGAGCTCACGGAGCGCGAGGAGGTTGCCCTCACGAAAGAACCCGTCGGCCGCGCGCTGCGCATCATCTGCGAGGTAGACCTTGCCTTCGCGCAATCGATCGAGCAGCTCGTCCACGGGCAAGTCGACGAGCCGGACGTCGTGCGCGCCATCGAACACTACGTCGGGGACAGTGTCGCCGACCACGACTTGAGTGATCTGCGCGACGACGTCGTTGAGGCTCTCCAAGTGCTGCACGTTGAGCGTGGTGAAGACATCGACGCCCGCAAGGAGCAGCTCCTCGACGTCTTGCCATCGCTTGGCGTGGCGTGATCCTGGGGCGTTCGTGTGCGCGAGCTCGTCGATGAGGATCAGCTCCGGCTTGCGCGCGAGCGCGGCGTCGAGATCCAGCTCCTCCAGCGCGACACCTCGATCCTCCAGCTTGCGCCGACCGATCAGCTCCAGCCCGACCAGCACCGCGCCAGTGTCATAGAGGCCATGCGTCTCGACGATCCCGACCACCACATCCCGCTTCTGGTCGACCTCGAGCCGCGCGGACTCGAGCATCGTGTAGGTCTTTCCGACGCCCGGCGCTGCGCCAAAAAAGATGGTGAGCCGACCGCGCTCCGTCCGACGTTGCTCGTCCATGGCGCGAGCGAGCCGCGCGTCCGAGTCGGGAAGTGAGAGCGTCATGCCGACGCCCTACTGTAGACGATGTTCATCAGTGCCCGCCGAGGAGCGTAGGGCGCGCGACATGAAGACAGCATCAACGTTCGCCCTGCGGGCTCGCTTCCGACGGTAGACGCGCAAGATGGCGTCGATTACG